>NZ_CP005083.1:0-62500 GCF_001563265.1 Sphingobium sp. TKS
TTATCCCCGTTATCCACAGGCTGTGGGTATAAATTTCAATCTGTTGGCGGGCTGTGGACAAGATTTCCGGAATCGAGGAGGGCGATAAGCGCCTGATTTTGCCCGCAACCTATCCCTTGCTTTATCCACAGCCTGCCCACAGAGATATTCGCGCCCCAAAGAGAAACCAGAAATGTCGCGCATTCATCTCCATCTGCTTTCGGACTCGACCGGCGAAACGCTGGAAAACATCGCCAAGGCGGCGATCGGCGCGTTCGAAAATGTCGAGGCGGTGCGCCATTTCTGGCCGATGGTGCGCTCCGATGTCCATCTTGATCGGATCATGGAGGAGATCGCCGCTAATCCCGGCCTGGTGCTATTCACCCTGTCCAACCACCAGCTTCGTCGGCGGCTGGAGACGCGCTGCCGGGCGCTCGGCCTGCCGCATGTGGCCGCGCTTGACAGCGTGACCGATGCGCTGTCCAACATATTGGGGCAGGAAACCCGCAACCGGCCGGGCCGCAAACATATTCTCGACGAAGCCTATTTCGCGCGGATCGAGGCGATCCAATTCACCATCGCCCATGATGACGGCGTCGGCCATGAAAATTGGGAGGAGGCCGATATCGTCCTCGCCGGTGTTTCCCGCGCCTCCAAGACGCCGACCTCCATCTATCTTGCCAATCGCGGGTATAAAACCGCCAATATTCCTCTGGTAATCCAGTCGCCGCCACCGCGCACCCTCTATTCGCTGAAGCATCCGATGGTGGTGGGGCTGACCGTCAGTCCGGAGCGGCTGGTGCAGATCCGCCGCAACCGGCTGCTTTCCTTGAACCAGGCGCCGGAAACCAGCTATGTCAATCTGGAAAAGGTGCAGGAGGAACTGGCCTTCGCCCGGCGCATGTTCGCGGATAATGGCTGGCCGGTGATCGATATGACCCGCCGGTCGATCGAGGAAGCGGCAGCCGCCATCATCAACCTGTTCAACGACCGCGTGCTGGCGGAAGGAGCATGAGACCATGATCGTGCTGGCATCGCAAAGCGCGAGCCGCCGGGCGCTGCTGGAAGCGGCGCAGGTGCCGTTCGAGGCGCTGTCGCCCGGCGTCGACGAGGAAGCGGCCAAAGAAGCCCTGCGCGCCGACGGTCTGGATGCCCGGCAACTGGCCGATGCGCTGGCGGAGCTGAAGGCGCTCCGCGTGTCGCGGCGGGTGCCGGGCGGGCTGGTGCTGGGCTGCGACCAGACCCTGAGCCTGGACGAGGGCACGATGATCGACAAGGCGCTCGACCGTACCGATGCCGAGCGCATATTGAAGTTGTTCTCTGGCCGGGTGCATCATCTGCACAGCGCGGCGGTGATCGCGCTTAATGGCGAGCCGATCTGGCGGCATATCGAGCGGGTGCGGATGACTGTGCGGCCCTTGTCGGAGGCTTTCATCACCTCCTATCTCGACGGCGATTGGGAGCATTGCCGTTGGTGCGTCGGCTGCTATCGGATCGAGGGTCCGGGCGCACAGCTTTTTGCGAAGGTCGAAGGCAGCCAATTCGCGATTCAAGGCCTGCCCCTGCTGCCTTTGCTTGACTTTCTGCGCGTCCGGGGCGTTCTGGCGTCATGACCGACAAGCTCCCTTATGCCGAAGTGATCGGTGATCCGATCGCGCACAGCAAATCACCGCTGATCCATAATTTCTGGCTCGATGCGTTGGGTATCGAGGCGGAATATAAGAAGACCCATGTGACCAGCGAGGGGCTGTCCGCCTATTTCCTGGCGCGGCGGGCCGATCCCGATTGGCTGGGTTGCAATGTCACGATTCCGCACAAGATCGCGGTGATGGACTATACCGACGATCCGGGCGGCGTACGCGAACGGATCGGGGCGATGAACACCATCGCCAGCGAAACGGGCGGACCGTTGATCGGCACCAATACCGATGCGGGCGGATTCCTCCAGCCGCTGCTGCGCGACAAGTGGAAGGGGCAGAGCGCGGTGCTGGTCGGCGCGGGGGGTGCGGCGCGGGCGATATTGTTCGCGCTGACGAGTCTGGGCGTGCCCGACATCACGGTCATGGCGCGTGATGCGGGGCGAGGGCAGGCGTTGCTCGACCGCGCAGGGGTCAAGGGCCGGGTAATCGGCATGGCGGATGCGCTACCCAGGGCCGACCTGCTGGTCAACACCAGCTCGCTTGGCATGGTGGGGCAACCGCTGCTGGATCTGGACCTCAAACCCCTGGCTGACGACGCGACCGTTTATGATATCGTCTATGCGCCGCTGGAGACGCAATTGCTCAAGACGGCGCGGGCGAGGGGTCTCAAGACCCTCGATGGGCTGGAAATGCTGATCGGGCAGGCGGCACTGGCCTTCGACATCTTCTTCGATGCCGAGGCGCCGCGCGAGCGGGACGAGGAATTGCGCGCCTTGCTGCTCGCTGCCTGACGTCCATGAAGATCTACGGCCTCACCGGCTCCATCGGCATGGGCAAATCGGCCGTGGCCGCCATGTTGCGGCGCGAGGGCGTGCCTTTGTTCGATGCCGATGCCGAGGTGCACCGCTTGCAAGGGCCGGGCGGGGCGCTGCTGCCCGCGATAGAGGCGCGTTTTCCCGGCACGACGGGCTCCAAGGGCGTCGACCGGGCGAAACTGGGCGCGGCAGTCTTTGGCCATGCTCATGAGCTGAAGGCGTTGGAAGCGATCGTTCATCCTGCCGTGCAACAGAGCCGTAAGGCCTTTCTGCGTCGGCATCGGTCGCGAAAATTCGTCGTGCTGGATATTCCGCTGCTGTTCGAGACCCATGGCTATCGCAGGCTGGCAGGCGTCATCGTGGTCACTGCCCCCGCCTGGAAGCAGCGCAAGCGAGTCCTGGCCCGGCCCGGCATGACCGCTGCAAAATTCCGCCGGATTGTCCATCTGCAAACACCCGATGCTGAAAAGCGGCGGCGGGCTGACTATATCATTCACACAGGGACGACCTTCGCTGAGACACGTTTTCAGGTACGCCGCTTGGTCGCTTGCCTTGGTGCGAAGACAGGCCGATAAGAGGGGTCCGGTGAGATTGGCCGGCCAGAGTCGTTGAAGAGGGCGATGCGCGAGATTATTTTCGACACCGAAACGACTGGCTTCGACCCTGCCTCAGGCGATCGTCTGGTCGAAATCGGATGTATTGAGCTCTTCAATCGGGTGCCCACGGGCCGTACCTTCCATGCTTATTATAATCCGCAGCGGTCTATGCCCGCAGCGGCGGAGGCCGTGCACGGGCTGTCGGACGGTTTTCTGAGGGACAAGCCGGTGTTTTCGCACGGTGTCCAGGAATTGCTGGCCTTTCTGGAGGACAGCCATCTGGTCGCGCATAATGCGCGCTTCGACTTCGGCTTCCTCAATCATGAACTCAAGCTTTGCGGCCTGCCCGAAGTGTCGATGGAGCGGATGATCGACACCGTCGCCATCGCCCGCCAACTCCACCCCGGCGCCAAGCACAGCCTGGACGCGCTCTGCACCCGCTACGGTATCGACCGCAGCCATCGCATCAAGCATGGCGCCTTGCTCGACGCCGAATTGCTGGCCCAGCTTTACATCGAACTGACCGGCGGCCGTCAGATCGGCCTTGGTCTTGCACAGGAGGAAGAGAAACTCGTTGTAAATATGGAACTTGCGGCGAAAGTAGCGGTTCGCCCTGTACGCCCCGCGCGCGTCTTTGCGGCCAGCGCGGAGGAGCTGGAGAGGCATGCAGCGTTCGTCGCGACGCTGGACAAGCCGCTCTGGCTTGAGGAGGCCTGATTACAGCCGTCCCTCTTCCGGGATGCACTGCCTTCAAGCCTCCATGCCAACCGGATCGCCATCCCGGGCGGTTCGGCAAGAATAAGGAGAAGGCATATGGATATTCGTGTTTCCGGGCATCAGGTCGATACGGGTGACGCGCTCAAGGAGCATGTCTGGACCCGTCTGGAGGCCATGGCCGAGAAATATTTTTCCCGCGCGCTTTCCGCCCAGGTGACATTCCGGCCGGCTCCGCACGGCGCCTTCCATTGCGACATCGTCTGCCATGTCATGACCGGCCTGATCCTGAAAGGAGCGGGCGAGGCGCAGGAGGCACATCCGGCCTTCGAACAGGCCGCCGAGCGGATCGAAAAGCAGTTGCGCCGCTATCTGCGCCGCCTGAAGGACCGCAGCGCGCAGGCCGCCGCCGCCGAAGCCAGCCGGACCAACGGTTTTGGTCCCGATGGACTGGACGGGGCGGGCTATACGATTTTCGCTTCCTTGGCCGATGAAGAGGAACCGGCCGAAGCTCCACTGATCGTGGCGGAAACTCGCGTCGACATTCCCGAAGCCAGCGTGTCCGACGCAGTCATGATGCTGGACCTGCGCAATACGAACGCCCTGCTGTTCGTCAATGCCGGGACGGCCGCCTATAACATGGTCTATCGCCGGCATGACGGGACCATCGGCTGGGTGGAACCGCGCCTGGGCTGATATCGTTCCCTTGGCCGCCGGTTGACCTTGATCGGCTGGCGGCCTATGGGGCCGGACTTTAAAGATCCGGGCATTGCGTCATTTTTCCGAAGCTGGGCGCGGCTCGGCTGGGATTCGGCATGGTTCATTTCAACGATATCGTCGCACCGGATGCATTGGGCACAGGCCTTTCGGTGAATGGCAAGAAGCAGTTGTTTCAGAAGATCGCCGTGTTGGCGGCAGCGGCCTATGGCTTGAACGCCGATCTGGTGGCCGAGGCGCTGCTGGAGCGCGAAAAGCTCGGGTCCACCGGTTTTGGTGGCGGCGTCGCAATTCCCCATGCCAAGATTCCCGACCTGCAGAAGATGTGCGGCGTGGTCGTCCTGCTCGATCCGGCGGTGTCGTTCGACGCGGTGGACGAAGCGCCGGTGGACATCGTCTTCGCGCTGCTCTCGCCGGTCGATTCCGGGGCCGAGCATCTGAAGACCCTAGCCCGCGTTTCGCGCTATCTGCGCGATGAGGGGCAGGTCGCCCGCCTGCGCGGCGCCAAGTCGACCGCGGCGCTCCATGCCCTGCTCGCCGGTGGCGAGGCGCGTGACGCTGCCTGATTCCGGGCCTGGTACTGGCGTGTCGCCCAGCGGAGAGGCGGCGCATTTCCGGGCGTTGGAGAATCTCTATCGCTCCGCGCCGATCAACCGGTTGTTCCAGTCGGAACTGACGATCCCGGAAGAAGGCCGGTCGGTCATCCATTTCGATGTGGATGAGAGCCAGTTTCATGCAGCCGGCGCGATACATGGCACGGTCTATTTCAAGATGCTGGACGATGCGGCCTTTTACGCCGCGAACAGTCTGGTCAGCGACCGTTTTCTGCTGACGACCAGCTTCAACCTGTTGTTCACCCGACCGATCGGACCCGGCCGCATCCGCGCCGAAGGGCGGTGGATCAGCGGCAAGCGGCGCGTCTATGTTGCCGAAGCGAGCCTGATCGATACGGAGGGTGAGGAGGTTGGGCGCGGCACCGGCACCTTCATGCGGTCGCAATTCCCGCTGTCTTCGCTGCCGGGCTATGCCGCCTGATCGACCCACCGACGCCCGGCTGACCAGCGCGATGCTGGTCGGCGTTCTGGTGCGGCGCAGCGCAGCGGCGGGCGGCTTTGCCACGATATTGGTCAAGGGCGATGCGATCAGCGGCGTGATTCTGATTCAAGCGCTTGAAAAAGGGCGGGAACTAGGCTTGTTCGAGCGCGTTTCTGACTTTGCGGGCGGCTATAGCCTGACCCGATGTGGCCCGGACCCGGAAAAGGGCGCCGAGGCTATGGCGCAATATTTGGAGCGTCGCCTGAGGTCGGACCCCGATCTGTGGGTTGTGGAGCTTGATATCGCGGATGTGGAACGGTTCGCCGCTGAAACGATCTGTTGATCGTTGACTCATTTCCCGTGCGCGGGCACAGGCCTCCGACGCTTCAACGCGCAGGTTGCCGGTTTTCGTCCATGGGGGGCGGATGCGGTAAACACGCAGACGGGGGGCGGCCGGACGTCGGTGTTTTGGGGTTTTGACGTCCTCGGCCAAGAACCGCACGATTTTGAGCTGTAATGAGTTTTCGTCTAAGGGCTGCGATCGTCGCGGCATTTTCCCTGTCCGCCACTGCGGCGTTGACCACAGCCGACATGTCGAGCGCTTCCGAAGCGGCTCCGTCGGTTCTCTCCCTTCCGGGGAGCAATGAGCTCAATGCAGCTCCGGCCGGCGTGAAGCCCGCCGTCACTTTTGCCGCGCCGCGCGAAGTCGCGCAGTCGCTGGCTCCTCTTTCCGACAGCGACGATGTGAAGGCAGACAATCTCGCCGCCCTCGTGAACGCGCAAGGCGTGGCCGAGGATGTTGCAGGCGATATGAAGTGCCTGGCCGGCGCCGTTTATTTCGAATCCAAGGGCGAAAGCCTGGAAGGCCAGTTGGCCGTTGCCCGCGTCATCATCAACCGCGCCAAGTCCGGCCGCTTTGCCGACAGCCTGTGCGGCGTCGTCTACCAGCCGGGCCAGTTCAGCTTTGTGCGCGGCCGCGGCATGCCGTCGATCCGCATGGGCAGCGAAAGCTGGCGCGAAGCGGTCGCCATCGCCCAGATCGCGATGGACGATAGCTGGGACAGCAAGGCCGAGGGCGCGCTGTTTTTCCATGCCCGCCGCGTTTCGCCGGGCTGGGGCAAGCGCCAGCTCGCCGCGATCGACAATCATATCTTCTATCGCTGACACGCTTTCGCGCCGGGCGCGAAGGGGGTGAAGAGGGCCGGTTCGGGCGATGCCTGAATCGGTCCTTTCTTTTTGTTCCCGTCCTGTTCTAAAAGGGGTGCATGGAATCCGACTTTTCCGACAGTTGCTCGCCCCTGACTGACGGCACGGCGCTGGCCGTGGCGCGGGGCACGTTGCGCCTGTTCTTCCGGCACGATATGAGCGGCATATTGGAAGTACCGCTGCCCAATGGCCGTCGCGCCGATATCATGGCGCTGGATGGGGCGGGGCGGATCACCATCGTGGAGATCAAATGCAGTCGCGCCGACCTGTTGGGCGACATGAAATGGCCGGATTATTTCGACTATTGCGACCGCTATTTCTGGGCGGTGCCGTCGGGATTCGACCTGTCGTTGTTCGAGAGTGAGGCGCTGTGGCCCGGACGGACCGGACTGATCGTCGCGGATCAATATGATGCCGAACTGGTCCGCCCGGCGCCGATGGAACCGCTGGCGGCGGCGCGGCGCAAGGCGGAGACTCTGCGCTTCGCCCGGCGGGCAGCGCGACGGCTGACAGCGCTGGCCGACCCGGACCATGCGGCGGAACTGGGATGGTAGTATGACTTGGGCGGAGATGGATGGGAAGGCGGACATCATTTCCGTCATCCCAGCGAAAGCTGGGATCTCGTGAGGCCAGGTCGTGCACTATCGCCTGAGATCCCAGCTTTCGCTGGAATGACGATATTATCAACGTTCCCTATTAGCCAAAATCAGAATACCGGCCCCTGAACCGGCCCCTTGGGCGCAGCCGTCGTCTTCGCCGCGTTCAGCGCTTCCACCAGCCCCGGTGTGCGGCCATCGCGCTGCGCATAGTCCCGCGCCGACATGCCGGCGATCGTATCGCGCTTGTCGGGATTGGCCCCCTGCGCCACCAGCAACCGGACCAGCCCGAGATCGCGCAGTTGCACCGCCCGGATCAGCGGCGTTTCACCGCTGCCATTGGCCTTGTCCACCAGCGCATTATAGGTGAGCAGGCTGCGCGCGCCTTCCTCGAACCGGGCCTGCACCGCGTCCATCAGCGGCGTGTTGCCGTTGTTGTCGGTCAGGTTCGGGTTCGCACCCTTGGCGAGCAGGAAAGTCAGCCATGTATTGTCGCGCCGGGCGACGACCAGATGCAGCGCGGTGTCGCCCGTGGTCACGTCCCGGCTGTTGATGACGGTGGAGCCGGGCTTCTGGATCAGGTCGGTCACCTTCTGCCCATCGGCATCCTTGACCGCCTTCAGAAAGTTGTAATTGTCCGAAAACTGCGCCTGCGCCGCGACCGGCGACAGCAGCGCCAAGGCCAGAGCGGCGGCACGGCCAACGCCCATCCAAGCCGGAAAACGTCCTGTCATTTTGTCCATAGCCCCGTTGGGATTTGCAAATCGGGCCATAGCAGGGCATGGCTGGCGGCGCCATGAACAAAGCGCTGATTTCGCTCGCCCTGCCGCTGACCGCCCTGCTGGCAGCCTGTAATATGGGGACAGGAGGCAATGCATCAAGCGGTGAGGAGAGCGCCCAGGGCGATCTGCATGGGGCGAGCATCGGCGCGCCCTTCACCCTGACCGACCAGGATGGGAAAAAAGTCCGCTGGGAGGATTTCAAGGGCAAATACCGGCTGGTCTATTTCGGCTACACCTATTGCCCCGATGTCTGTCCCATCGACCTGCAACGGATCATGCAGGGCTTTGCCAAGTTCGAGAAGGACCAACCGGCCCTTGCCGCGAAGCTCCAGCCGATCTTCATCAGCGTCGATCCGGAACGGGATACGCCTCCGGTCCTCAAAACCTATGTCGCGGCCTTCCACCCCCGGCTGATCGGCCTGACCGGCACGCCGGACGAGATCGCCAAGGTGGCCAAGGATTTCGTTGTGCTCTACAATAAGGAAGAGGCGAAGGGCGCGAGCGGCTATCTGGTCAGC
Organism: Sphingobium sp. TKS; assembly: GCF_001563265.1. NCBI lineage: Bacteria > Pseudomonadati > Pseudomonadota > Alphaproteobacteria > Sphingomonadales > Sphingobiaceae > Sphingobium > Sphingobium sp. TKS. The sequence goes on from NZ_CP005083.1 coordinate 8,599, forward strand.
CACAGCCGGACGCCCTATCTTTTCGGGACCGATGGCGCGCCGGTCGCTTTGGTGCCGGTGGACGATCCGGGGACGCCGGACGCTGATGAGGGCGATCCCGGCAAGGTGATCGCCTTCCTCGAAAAATGGGTGAAGTGACGGTTGGACTTCTGGGAAAAGCCCCTCGACAAGCTGGACCGCGCCGAATGGGAAGCCCTGTGCGACGGTTGCGGCAAATGCTGCCTGCACAAGGCTGAGGATGAAGATACGGGGCGAATCTACCCCACCAATGTCGCTTGCCGGTTGCTCGACCGGCACAGCGGACAATGCACCAATTACAAGGAACGGCGCCGCTTCGTGCCCGATTGCGTGCGTCTGACGCCTGCGAAGGTGAAGACGATCGGCTGGCTGCCGCGCACCTGCGCCTATCGGCTGCGCGGCGAAGGCAAGCCGCTGCCGGAATGGCATTATCTGATCTGCGGCGATCGGGAAGCGGTGCATAAGGCGAAGGAGTCCGTGCGCGGCTGGACGATTGCCGAGGCCGATGCGGGCGATTGGGAAAACCATCTTGTCGACAGAGAGCTCTGACGCCGTCCTTGTCGTCGACGGTGTCGCCGTTCCGGTGCGGATACGCCGGTCGGCGCGGGCCAAGGCCTATCGGCTGTCGCTGGACCATGCGCGGGGGGAGTTGCGGCTCTCGCTGCCTACACGCGCCAATCTGAAGCAAGCTCTCGGCTGGGCGCAGGAGCATGAGGGCTGGGTCCGGTCGCAAATGGCGCGGCAACCGGCGCAAGTGACGCTTTGCGACGGCGCCGTCTTTCCGCTGGAGGGGCGGGAGGTGCGCATCTGTTGGGTCGAAGGCGCCCCCCGCACGATCCGGCTGGAGGGCGAACGGTTGCTGCTCGGCGGGGCGGCGGAATCGGTGGGGCCGCGCGTGCTGCGCTGGCTGAAGACGCGGGCGAAGACGGTGCTGGAAACCGAAAGCCATGCAATGGCGCGGGATAATGGACTGATCGTGGCGTCGGTCGGCATTGGCGATCCGCGCAGCCGCTGGGCGAGTTGCGCCTCCAGCGGTGCGATCCGCTATAGCTGGCGGCTGATCCTCTGCCCGCCCGAGGTGCGCCGGGCGACCGTGGCGCATGAACTGGCGCATCTGCTGCACATGGACCACAGCCCGGCCTTCCATGCGGCGCACAAGCGGATTTTGGGGGAAGATCCCCGACCGGCGCGGGCGTGGTTACGCGCCTATGGAACGGCGCTGCATCGCTTCATGGGCTGAAGGACGCATGGGCAGGAAGAAGCGCTATCTGACAGCCACGATGCCGGACGGCTATGTGAAGACCATCGGGCCGACGGCGGACGCCTTCACCCATTATTGGCGGATCGTCGCGATACTGGAAAATGGCAGGACGGAGGTGTTCTGGGGTCATGCGCGCTCGCTGGCCGAGGCGAAGAAGAAGCGGACGGCGGTGGAAGAAGGTGCCCGGATGCGCGGCTGGAAAAGCTATGCGTTCGAGATAGCGGAACTGGTCGAAACGCCCGCTTAACCCTGCTTTCTGTGCGGCCATGCGCCCGAAGAATCCGCCGGACAATCATGCGCGGCAGTGCGGTTATAGGGCAATCCGCAGTCGCGGCAGGTGACATAATCGCCCTGTTTCAGCCCATGGCCCACGGCCACCCGCTCGTCGAAGACATAGCAATCGCCCTGCCAGCGGCTGTCCGCTTCGGGTATTTCCTCCAGATAGCGCAAGATGCCGCCGCGCAGATGATAGACCTCGTCAAAGCCGCGGGCGCGGACCAGCGCGGTCGATTTCTCGCATCGGATGCCGCCGGTGCAGAACATGGCGATGCGGGGTTCACGGCCCTCTTCGCGCAGCTTTTCGGCAAAATCGTCGAACCAGGCGGGGAAATCGCGGAAGGAGCGTGTACCCGGATCGATCGCGCCTTCGAAGCTGCCGACCGCCACCTCATAGGCGTTGCGCGTGTCGATGATCACCGTGTCGGGATCAGCGATCAGCGCGTTCCAGTCCGCCGGATCGAGATAGGCGCCCGCCTGGTTCGCCGGATCGAGATCGCCCGCGCCCAAGGTGACGATCTCCGTCTTCACCTTCACCTTCATCCGGGCGAAGGGGGCTTCATCGCTATGGGCATATTTGACGTCGAGATCGGCGCAGCCGGGCAGGGCGCGGATATGCGCCACCAGCGCCTTAATCGCCGCCTCGCTCCCCGCGACCGTACCGTTAATCCCCTCGCCCGCCACGATCAGCGTGCCGCATGTCTCCAGATCCGCACAAAGCAGGCGCAAATCGCGGGCGATCGCGTCCGGATCGGGGAAGGATGCGAAGCGGTAAAGCGCGGCGATGGTGAAAACGGACTCCATGGCAGCGCCCATAGCCGCTTCGCCGCCCTCTTGAAAGCCGGAGGGCAAGGGCGCATAGCCGGCCTATGGTTCCCCTTTCGTTCGCGGGTCACGAATTTCTGGCATTGCCGGAAGCGGCGCTGTTCTGGCCGGCGCGCTCGGCTTTGCTGGTGGCCGATCTGCATTTCGAAAAGGCGAGTTGGTTTGCGCGCTTCGGACAGTTCCTGCCTCCGCATGACAGCCGGGCGACGCTGGATATGATCGAGATGCTGGTCGAACGGACGGGCGCGCGGGCTGTCTGGTCCCTGGGCGACAGTTTTCACGATGCCGATGGCGCGGCACGGCTCGATCAGGGGACGCGGGCGCGGTTGACGGCGCTGACGGACCGGCTCGACTGGGTCTGGATCACCGGCAATCACGATGTCGGCATGGCCGACACGCCGGGCGGAGAACCGCGCGTTGACATGCAGGTCGATGGCATCTGGCTGCGGCATGAGGCTGATCCTGCGGATCTCCAACCGGAAATATCGGGGCATTTTCACCCCAAATTCCGTCTTTCGGTGCGGGGACGACACGTGTCGCGGCGCTGCTTCGTGGGATCGCGCACCAAATTGATTCTGCCCGCATTGGGGGCGCTGACAGGGGGTCTCGATGCCGGTCATGGCGAAATCCGGCGCGTAATGGGCGAGGGCGCGACCGCATTGGTGCCGGTTGCGGGTCGGCTGCTGCGATTTCCCATAGCATAAAGGACGTAACGGAAACCGGAATTTAAGCTGTCGCCGTTAAGCAACAGTGGATGAGAATCCGGTTGCGACGAGCGGTCAAGAGCCTAGAAAATCACGGCTATTCTTGCCTTCGTCCTGCCGTGTCAGCATAGTTGGACGATAATATCGACGCGGCACCCAAGTCGCGCGGATGACGAGAGGGAGCATCATCATGAACAAGAGCCTTTGGCTGATTTCTGCCGGTGTCGTCGCATTGGGCAGCAGTGTTCCGGTCGCATGGGCGCAGGAAGGTGGCGCGGCGGTCGATCAGGACAGCGTCAACATCATCGTCACGGCCACGCGGCGCGCCAGCCCGCTGTCCGACGTGCCGATCGCCGTGTCCGCCGTCACAGCGCAGGCGATGCAGAATAGCGGCGCCACCGATATCCGCGCTCTCAACCAGTTGGCGCCCTCGCTGCTGCTGTCCTCCACGGGGACGGAGGCCAATGCGTCGGCGCGCATTCGCGGCATCGGCACGGTGGGCGACAATCCGGGGCTGGAAAGTTCGGTCGCGGTGTTCATCGACGGAGTTTATCGCTCGCGCACCGGCGCGGGCCTCAACGAACTGGGCGAGATCGAGCGGGTCGAGGTGCTGCGCGGGCCGCAGGGCACGTTGTTCGGGCGCAACGCTTCGGCGGGCCTGATCAACATCATCAGCAAGGCGCCGGAGTCCAAGCTCGCGGGCAAAGCTGAAGTCACCTACGGCAATTATGATTATTGGCGTCTGGCGGGCCGCATCACCGGACCGGTCACCGATCAGTTGGCGCTCAGCCTGGACGGCGTCTGGTCGAAGCGCGACGGCTTCTACGATCTGGTGAACGTCAGCGGCGGCAAGGTCGGGGAGACCAATGACCGCGACCGCTATTTCCTGCGCGGGCAGGCGTTGTTCGAACCCAATGACGCGCTCTCCATCCGCCTGATCGGGGATTATACCAACCGCGACGAAAGCTGCTGCGGCGCGGCCTATATCGAGACGCGCGAGCGGCTGCCGCTGGCGGGCGGGGGCTACCGCACCGCGTCGTCCAACCGCATAGCAACGCTTCTGGCGCGGCAGGGCAGCGTCTTCGCCGCCGATCCCTATGACCGCAACCTCACCATCACGCCCGGCCGCAATTATGTCAGCAAGCTCAAGGATTGGGGCGTCTCAGGTGAGATAAATTATGATCTGGGCGGCGCCAAGCTGACCAGCATCACCGCCTATCGCGACTATAAGAGCCAGGATTATGGCGATTACGACTATAGCGGGGCCGATCTGCTCTATCGTGATCCCAACACCTATCGCCAGTTCAGAACCTTCACCCAGGAGCTGCGGGCGCAGGGGTCGGCCTTCAATGATGTTCTGGACTGGCTGGTGGGCGGCTATTACGCGCATGAAAAGCTGACGTTAGAGGATAATATCCGTTTCGGCGCGGATTATGGCGCCTTTGCGACCTGTCGGCTTTTGCTCGGTGCCGGGGCAAATCCCAGTGGACTTGCTCCCTTCATCGATCCATCACAGCAGCGCTGCCTCACGCCGACCGGTCGGGCTGCGGCGACCGCTTCGTTCGGACCGCTGGCGCCGCTCGTCAATGGTGCGCTCGATCGGCTGTATGGCATCGGCAATGTGGGTGACGTCAGCTCCCGCTATTTTCAGACTAGCGAGAATTGGGCACTTTTCACCCACAACATTGTCCATCTGACCAAGCAGCTCGATCTGACGCTGGGGCTGCGCTACACGCATGAGACCAAGCGCTTTTCGGCTGATCTCAATAATGACAATGCCACCTGCGCAGCGCTTCAGACGCGCAATCCGGGACCATTCAATGATCTTTACGAATTGGCGACCGGGCAGATTCCCGGTGCGCCTGTCGGATCGAACGGGGCCACATTGGCGGGTGGAATCCTGACGCTGGGCTGCCTTGGCAACGGCTCGACGGGTCTCAACGCGCTCAACCTCAATGACAAGATCAGCGATGGCCAGTTTTCCGGCACCGCCGTCCTGTCATGGAAGCCGGTCAACGAACTGCTGGTCTATGGCAGCTATTCGAAGGGCTATAAGGCGGGCGGCTATAATCTCGATCGCTTCCAGCTCGGATCGACGGGTTTGAACCCGGTTCCGGCGGTGTTCGCGCCGCGCAGCGATGCCGACGTGACCAGTCTGCGCTTTGCGGCGGAGAAGGTGGACGCGTTCGAAATCGGCCTGAAATATACCCGGTCCAAATGGAGCGCGAATGTCGCTGTCTTCCGGCAGGAGTTCAAGAATTTCCAGTTGAACACCTTCAACGGCACCAGCTTCGTCGTCCAGAACATCAATGGTTGCGACAGCGCGCTGACGACGGCGCGGACCTGCGCCAGCGGGGATGTGGGACCGGGCCTGATCAGCCAGGGCGTGGAGCTGGAACTGTCGGCAACGCCGGTGCGCAACGTCCGTTTTGCCGGGGGCTTCACCTATGCGCGCGCCAAATTCGCCAACCGGCTGGTCGGCAGTGGCAATGGGGCGGTGCCGCTCGATCCGGCGCTGTTCCTGCTCCCGGGGTCGATCAACTCGCAAGCGCCGGAGCTGGTGACGACGGTCAGCGCCTCCTGGACGCCCAGCCTGGGCACTGGCGGGCTGTCGGCGCTCTTCTATGTCGACGGGCGGATGAGCAGCGACTTCAACACCGGGTCCGACCTGTTCCCGGAAAAGCGGCAGGATGGCTATGCGGTGTTCAACGCCCGCGTCGGCATCCGTGGGCCGCAGCAGCGTTGGGCGGTGGAATTCTGGGGCCAAAATATCTTCAACCAGGACTATACCCAGGTCGCTTTCAGCAGCCCGCTTCAGTCAAGCAGCCCCGATCAGTCCACCATCGGTCAGTTCGGGCGGCCGGGCAATGTGATGGCGAACCAGTTGATCTCGGCCTATCTGGGCGACCCCCGCACCTATGGGATCACCCTGCGCGGGAGTTTCTGATCATGCCCCTGCCGCTCCCCGGTATCGGGCGAGCGGCAGGGCGCTCGCCAAATAGCGCCGTGCCGACGCGAATATCGGTGGCGCCCAGCATGATCGCCGTTTCAAAATCCCCCGACATGCCCATGGAGAGCCGTTCCAGCCCTTCTTCCCGCACCATTTTCGCCAGCAGCGCGAAGAAGGGGGCAGGCTCGACATCGGCGGGTGGCACGCACATCAGGCCGAGCAGCGGAATATCGGCGTCTCGCGCCGAACGAATGAGCGCGGGAACATCGGCGATCGGACATCCGCCCTTTTGCGGTTCCGCGCCGATATTGACCTGAAGGAAGCAGGGCACGCGCTTGTCCGCCGCGTCCATCGCCTTGGCCAGCGTGGTCAGCAGCGATAGGCGGTCGAGCGAATGGATGACGTCGAACAGCGCAACCGCATCGCCTGCCTTGTTCGACTGAAGCTGGCCAACCAGATGCAGGATGAGATCGGGATGCTCTTCCCGCAGGACCGGCCATTTGCTTTCCGCTTCTTGCACGCGATTTTCACCGAAGACGCGCTGGCCTGCTTCTATCAGTGGGCGGATGGCGTCGGAGCCTTGCGTCTTGGACACGGCGATCAGGGTGATGTCGTCGGCGGTGCGGCCGGTGAGGCGGGCGGCGCGGCCTATGGCTTCGCGCACATGGGCCAATCGGTCTTGGGCCAGCCGGTTTGCGGCTTCGATGCTGTCGATCGTCATGGCGGCTGCTATAGGCTAGGGTCATGCAGCGCCGCCACCGCAAAAAACTGCCGACGATCTGGCTGATGACCGACGAACGGGTTGGGGAGGCGGCCTTGCTGGCCGCTGTCGCGCGACTGCCGATGGGGGAAGCGGGCGTCATATTTCGGCACTATCGCACGCCCAAGGCGGAGCGCCGGACCTTGTTCGACCGGGTGGCGCGGATTGCGCGATCGCGGCGGCTAGTGCTGATGCTGGGCGGAACGGCGCGCCAGGCGCGGGGCTGGGGTGCCGATGGCTGGCATGGGCGCGATCGGCTGGGCGGGGGAAGGGCGCTGCTTCATAGCATGCCGGCGCATGACGAGCCGGAAATGGTTGCGGCGTTGCGTGCTAGGGCCGATTTGGTCTTTCTCTCTACGCTTTTCCCGACGCGCTCGCATGTCGGTGCGCGGGCATTGGGGCGGGTGCGATTCGCGGCTCTGGCGCGGTTGGGCAATGGTCCGGTAATCGCCTTGGGTGGGGTGCGCGCGGCGCATTGGCCTATGCTGAGGGGAATCGGTGCGGCCGGCTGGGCGGCGATCGACGGCCTGTCGGTTTAGGGGTGATGATGACGGCTTTGGGTGGAGAGTGGACGGTCTGCGTCGCGCTGCTTTCCTTGAAGCGCATCGTGCTCCTGCCTTCGCAGGAACACATATCCGCTCAATGGCTTGCATTGGTCAAAAACAGGCAATATCTGACCCAGGCAAACCACCTAGCCAATATGCAGTCGCCCTTTAAAGGCCGCGTTTTAGAATTTGAAGATCGTGCCCAGATAGACGGCCTGCGCATCCTGGCGGTCGTCGGTCATCGGCGTCAGGCGGCCGGCGAAGCTGTTATTATAGCGCACGCCTGCCGTAACGTTCAGATTGCGCGTCAGCGAATAGGAACTCGCCAGATCGAGCGAATAATCCTTTTCCGCGCTGGGATTGCGGATCGTCGCGACCGGCTCGCGGCGGCTTTCGATCAGCACCTTCGTGCTGAAGCGATCCTTGCGACCCTGATCCAGCGAGAAATTCCTGGCGCCCGCGATCGGTTCGACCGAAACCGGGTCCAGTTCCTTGCGGCCCACCGCTTCGGGCAGGGCGAACTTGCGCCAATTATGCGCGCTGTTCAGGCTGAACGCGACGGGCGCGATATTCACCGGATCGAGCGTCCGGCTGACGGCGACCCGGTCATTCAGGTCGGCGGCGCGCACCATGACCGTGACCGAACGCTGGCCGCTCAGCGAACCGCTGGTGGGCGTGAAACGGAAATTCTGGCGACTCGCGGACGCGGCGATCTTCGCATAGGCTGCGGCCAGGCGGCTATCCTTGGTCGTCGGGGTGAAGGAGGAAATGCTGCCCAGCGCGCCCAACGATACCGGCGTCTCGGCACGCATGCGGACGAGATCGGTCGCCGCGCCGATGGCAGGAGACAGCATGAAGCCGGCCACGGCGATTGCCGAGCCTGCCAATGCGATATGTCCCCTTTTCAGGCGCATGTTACGAATCTCTTCCCCACCGACTACTTTTCTGCCTTCTCTCATATACGCAAGGCTCTGGAATTGGTAGAGCGCTACCGGTTTTTTGTCCGAGCTGTTGCACGGAACACACAGGACTCCTGCCGGCCGCGCGATGGGCTGTTGCCATGCGGTGCCCCGGTCCCCCTTGCCCATTGGCGCGGCTTCTCTATAGAAGCGGGGCGTTTTTCTTGTTTGATGGGACAGTAATGATGGTCCGCCGCCTTTCTTCGCGCCTTTCCGCCGGTCTGCTGCTGGCCGCACTTCTGCCGCTCGCCGCCTGCGGAGGCGGGGCCAAGGACCGCCCCAAGGCCGACCTTGCCGCGTCGAAGGTGACGACCATCGGCGTCAACGCCTATCTGTGGCGGGCGACGCTGGACACGTTGTCCTTCATGCCGATGGTGCAGACGGATTCCAACGGGGGCGTCATCGTCACCGACTGGTACGCCAATCCGAACAGCCCCAATGAGCGGATGAAGCTGACCGTCTCGATCCTTGATCAGGATCTGCGCGCCGATGCGCTGCGCGTCGCCGCCAGCCGTCAGATCAGCCAGAATGGGCAGTGGGTCGACGCCCCGGTGCAGGCCGCGACCGTTCAGAAGTTGGAAGAGATCATCCTGACCAAGGCCCGCGACCTGCGTCGCATGGCGATCGCAGGCTAAAGCCCTTTATCCGTCTATTATTTCAACAACGGGGCTGGGCTTGCAAAAGCTCGGCCCGAACGCATTTTGAGGACTAACCCATGCAAAGGCGCTTCAACCCGCTTGAGGCCGATGCCCGCTGGCAGGCCGTCTGGGATGAGAAGCAGACGTTCAAGGCGTCGGACAGCAGCGACAAGCCGCGCAGCTACGTGCTGGAGATGTTCCCCTATCCCTCCGGGCGCATCCATATCGGCCATGTGCGCAATTATTCGATGGGCGACGTGCTGGCGCGCTTCCGCCGGATGACCGGGCATGAGGTGTTGCACCCGATGGGCTGGGACGCCTTCGGCATGCCCGCCGAAAATGCCGCGATGGAAAAGAAGGTGCATCCGGGTAGCTGGACGCGCGAGAACATCGCGACGATGCGGGCGCAGCTCAAGAAGCTCGGTTTCGCGCTCGACTGGAGCCGCGAGCTCGCTACCTGCGAGCCGGATTATTACGGCCATGAACAGGCGCTGTTCCTCGACATGCTGCAAGCGGGCCTGGTCTATCGCAAGGAATCGGCGGTCAACTGGGATCCGGTCGACATGACCGTGCTGGCGAACGAGCAGGTGATCGACGGCAAGGGCTGGCGCTCCGGCGCGCTGGTCGAGAAGCGCAAGCTCTCCCAATGGTTCCTCAAGATCACCCAGTTCGCGGACGATCTGCTGAGCGGGCTCAAGACGCTCGACCAGTGGCCCGAAAAGGTGCGGTTGATGCAGGAAAACTGGATCGGCAAGTCGGTCGGCCTGCAATTCCGCTTCAAGCTGGACGCGCCGGTGGGCGAGATCAGCGATCTGGAGGTCTTCTCCACTCGTCCCGACACGATTTTCGGGGCCAGCTTCGCGGCGATCGCGGCGGATCATCCGATCGCGCTGGCGCTGGCCGAAAAGGATGGGGCGCTCGCGGCCTTTGCCGAGGAATGCCGCCAGACCGGCACCGCCGCAGCCGAGATCGAGACGCAGGAAAAGAAGGGCTATGATACCGGCCTGTCGGTGATCCATCCCTTCACGGACCGCAAGCTGCCGCTGTTCGTGGCGAATTTCGTGCTGATGGATTATGGCACCGGTGCCGTCATGGCGGTTCCGGGCCATGATCAGCGCGACCTCGACTTCGCGCGCAAATATATGCTGCCGGTCGAGCGCGTCGTCGCCGCGCAGGGCGATGAGCAAAAGGGGATCGGGGACGAGGCCTATGTCGGCCCCGGCAAGCTGGTGAATTCCGACTTCCTCGACGGCCTCAGCGTCGATGATGCCAAGGGCGAGGTGATCCGCCGCGCCGAACAGGGCGGCTGGGGCACCGGCACCACCGTGTTCCGCCTGCGCGACTGGGGCGTTTCGCGCCAGCGCTATTGGGGCACGCCGATCCCGGTCATCCATTGCGAGGATTGCGGGGTCGTGGGCGTGCCCAAGGATCAGCTTCCCTTGGTGCTGCCGGAGGATGTCAGCTTCGACATTCCCGGCAATCCGCTGGACCGGCATCCGAGCTGGAAGCATGTCGATTGCCCGAAATGCGGCAAGGCGGCGCGGCGCGAAACCGACACGCTGGACACTTTCGCGGATTCGAGCTGGTATTTCATCCGTTTCGCCAGCCAGCCCAAGGACAAGCCTTTCGACCGCGAGACGGTCGAGAAATGGCTGCCCGTCGGCCAATATATCGGCGGCGTGGAACATGCGATCCTGCACCTGCTTTATGCGCGCTTCTGGACCCGCGCACTCCAGCATATGGGGCAGATCGGCTTTGCCGAGCCGTTCACTGGCCTCTTCACCCAGGGCATGGTGACGCACGAAACCTATAAATCGCCCGAAGGCGCCTGGCTCGCCCCGCAGGATGTGGAACGGCAGGGCGACAAGGTGGTGATGCTCGACGGTGGCGCGCCGGTCACGATCGGCCGCGTCGAGAAAATGTCCAAGTCCAAGAAGAATGTCGTCGATCCCGATGACATCATCGCCCAATATGGCGCGGACGCGGTGCGCTGGTTCATGCTGTCCGACAGCCCGCCGGAGCGCGACCTGCCCTGGACCGAGGCGGGGATCGAAGGCTCGTGGCGCTTCGTCAATCGCCTGTGGAGGCTGTTCGGGGAAGCCGACAAGGCCGCAGAGGGCCAGGACAAGGCTCTCGACCGCAAGCTGCACCAGACCATCGACGGCGTGGCCAAGGACATCGAAGCTTTGTCTTTCAACAAGGCGGTGGCGAAGATCTACGAACTCACCAATGCGGTCGAAAAGGCCAAGCCTTCCGCCAGCCGCAGCGCGGCGATCCGGGCGCTGGCGCTGCTGGTCGCGCCGATGATCCCGCATCTGGCCGAAGAGGCTTGGGCGGACATGGGCGAACAGGGTCTGATTGCGGAAGCCGCCTGGCCGCCGGTCGATCCGGCGCTGCTGGTCGAGGATGAAGTCACCATCGCCTGCCAGGTCATGGGCAAGCTGCGCGACACCATCACCGTTCCCAAGGGCACGCCGAAGGATGAGCTGGAAAAGCTGGCTCTCGCCGCGCCCAATGTGGTGCGGACGCTGGATGGTGCCACGCCGAAGAAGGTGATCGTGGTGCCGGACCGTCTGGTGAATCTGGTGGTTTGAAAACGCCGTTCGGGCTGAGCCCTTCGTCTGCCTGCCAAGGCAGGCGCTCAGGATAAACTTGCCTTCGGCAAGTCGAAGCCTTGCCCTTCGACAAGCTCAGGGCGAACGGATATAGGATTGCTCATGAAGCCCTTATTGTCGCTGCTCCTCCTCGCTTCCCTCTCCGCCTGCGGCCTCCGCCCCGTCTATAGCGGGGGCAGCCAAGGCGTAGTCGCGCAGGCGCTGGGGCGTGTCGAGGTGCAGCCGATCGAGGGCAAGGGCGGCTGGCTGGTGCGCAATGCGCTGAACGACCGGCTGGCGGCGATGAGCGGCACTGGCCCCGGCTACAAGCTGGTGGTGAAGCTGGACGACAATATCAGCGGCTTCGGTCTGCGATCCGACGCTGCCGTCACCCGCGAGCGGCGGACCCTGCGCGCCCGCTATCAGCTTATCGACGACGCCACCGGCGCACAGATATTGGACGACACCGCCGGGTCGGATGTCGGCATCGACGTGGTTTCCAGCGAATATGCGACCATCGCGGCGGAAGACACGGCGCTCGAACGCCTGTCGCAGACCATTGCCGACCAGATCGTCGCCCGGCTCGCCCGCTTTGCGACGCGGGATGGTTCGCAGGACAAGCCGCGTTGAAGGCCAATCGCGGCCAGATCGAAAAGGCGCTCGACGCGCCGCCTGCCGACTGCCGCTTCTTCCTGCTCTACGGCCCCGATGAAGCGGGCAGCGCTACGCTCGCCAAGCGGCTGGAGCGCGCCATGGGGCCGGAGGCGGAGCGGATCGACCTCGACGGATCCACGCTGCGCGACGATCCGGCGCGGCTGGCGGATGAGGCGGCGTCCTTCTCCATGTTCGGGGACAAGCGCTGGATTCGCATCAACGGCATGGGGGAGGAATCGCTCCCCGCGCTGACCGCGCTGCTGGAGGCGGAGGTGGCGGGCAATCCCGTCATCGCCATCGCCGGCGCGCTCAAACCCGCCTCCAAGCTGCTCAAGCTCGCCCTCGACCATAAGCAGACGATGGCCTTCGTCTCCTACCAGCCCGACGCGCGCGAGGCGGAGCAGATCGCCATCGGCATTGCGCGGGAGGGGGGGCTGCGCCTTTCCTCTGATCTGGGCCGCCGCATTGCCGACCTCACCAATGGCGACCGCACGCTGATGGCGGGGGAGGTGGAGAAGCTGATCCTCTATCTCGACGCCGCGCCCGATCGCCCGCGCGAGGCGACCGAGGAAGCGCTGGATGCCCTTTCCGCCGACAATCCCGATAGCGACGCCGCACCTTTGGTCAATGCCGTGCTGGGCGGCGACCTGCGCGGCATGCACCGGGAATTGGGGCGCCTGGCCGAGGCCGGGACGGCGATGGCGGCGGTGCTGCGTCCGCTGCTCACCCGCGCCATGCTGCTCGCCAATATCCGCGCCGATTTCGATGATAGCGGAAGGCTGGAGGGCGCGGTCGAGATGGCGGGCAAGGCGGTTTTCTGGAAGGAAAAGGGTGTCGTCACCCGCCAGGTCCGCATCTGGGACGCGCCCGGCATCGCCCGCGTCATCCAGCGCCTGGCCCAGGCCGAGCGCGCCAGCCGGTCGGGCAGGGGTCTGGGCGACCTGATGGTCCGCCACGAACTGCTCGCCATCGCCCGGCAGGCGGCGCGGGAACGATAGGCTCTACATTGCTCCAATGGCCAGCGCGCATCCTAAGCGCTTGATCGTACGTCCCGCCATCGCCATATTGCTGCGCATGGACAAGCTCAACCTGACCGACGCCGAATGGCGCGAGCGCCTTTCCCCCGAACAATATCATATCCTGCGGGAGGGTGGCACGGAGCGGGCGTTCACCGGCAAATATAACAGCAACAAGACCGATGGCCGTTATTTCTGCGCGGGCTGCGGCACGGAGCTGTTCGACGCGGAAGAAAAATATGACAGCGGATCGGGATGGCCCAGCTTCACCGCGCCGGTCGATATCGACGCGGTCGATGAAATTCGCGACACGAGCCATGGCATGATCCGCACCGAAGTCCGCTGTTCGAATTGCGGCGGGCATCTGGGCCATGTTTTCCCCGACGGGCCGGGGGTCAACGGCCTGCGCTATTGCATGAACAGCGCGTCGCTCGATTTCAAGCCGCGCGACGAAGCCGAATGATGGTTCATCGCCTGTAAATCGTCCCTACTCTTGAGAATTCCCGATTTTTGTGCGGCCTGCATGGGTTTTCCACTGGCCGCTGCATTACATAGCGCATATCCGGGCGAACCATGGCACGATCAGGCAAGAGCAGCGAACCGCGGGGCAGAGTGAAGAAATGGCTGATGCGGGGTCTGAAGATCGGCCTCGTCGGCACGTTCAGCGCGCTCGTCGCGATCGTCGTCGCGGTGGTCATCGCCTATCAGTCGCTGCCCGATTATGAATCGCTCAAATCCTCGCCCAATGGGCAGATGATCCGCGTCCATGCGGCGGACGGCAGCGTCATCGTCTCGCTGGGGCCAAGTTTCGGCCGCTGGCTGAGCTATGACCAGATCCCGGCCGTCATGGTCGACGCGATGGTCTCGACCGAGGACAAGCGCTTTTATCTGCACCCCGGCGTCGACCCCATCGGCATGGCCCGCGCGGCCTGGGTGGCGATGGAGCGGCGCGGCAGCGGTCGCCGTTGGCAGGGCGCCTCCACCATCACCCAGCAGGTGACGCGCAACATCTTCCTCAACAACAGCTATAGCTGGGGCCGCAAGGTCCGCGAAATGGTGCTGGCGCTGGCGCTGGAGCGCAAATTCTCCAAGCGGCAGATTCTCGAACTCTATTTGAACAAGGTCTATTTCGGCGGCGGCGCCTATGGCATCGACGCTGCGAGCCGGAAATTCTTCGGCCATCCCGCGACCGGCCTGAACCTCCCCGAGGCCGCGATCGTCGCGGGGTTGGTCAAGGCGCCTTCCAGCTATTCCCCGACCGCCGATGCCGATGCCGCCATCGGCCGCGCGGGCGTGGTGCTGGAACTCATGCAGGAAAATGGCAAGATCAGCGCTGCCGAGCGTGCCAATGCCCATCTTCAGGATGTGAAGATGGCGCCTGAGCCGCCGCAGAACAGCGTGCGCTACTTCACCGACTGGGCGCTGCCGCAGCTCGATACGCTGATCGATGAGCCCAATGAGCCGCTGGAGGTCTATACCACCATCGACCTTGGCATGCAGAAGGCGGCGACCGCGGCGATCCAGGCCAATGTGCCCAATGGGACGCAGGGCGCGCTGGTGTCGCTCGACCGCGACGGCGCGGTGCGGGCGATGGTCGGCGGGCTGGATTATGTGAGTTCCAATTACAACCGCGCCACCACCGCGACGCGTCAGCCGGGCTCTTCCTGGAAGATCTTCGTCTATATGGCGGCGCTGGAGGCGGGCTATACCCCCGATACCGGCGTCACGGACAGCGCGGTCGACATCAACGGATGGAAGCCGCGCAACAGCAATGGCCGCTTCTCCGGCGACATCGACATCCGCACCGCCTTTGCCTATTCGGTCAATACCGTGGCGGCGAAGCTGGGGGTGGAGGTCGGCTTCCCGACGGTCGCGGACATGGCGCGGCGTTTCGGCATCACCACGCCGATCAACACCCATCCCTCGATGGTGCTGGGCACATCCGACGTGCGGCTGATCGACATGACCCGCGCCTTCGCCTCGATCGCGCGCAAGGGCGTGGCGGTGACGCCCTATGGCATCACCAAGGTGACGACCGCCGAAGGCCGGGTTCTCTATGAGCATCAGGACGACACCAGTCGCGTGCTGGTTGCGCCCTGGGTTGCGGCAGGCATGACCGACCTCATGCAGACCGCCGTCAGCACCGGCACCGGCAGGGCGGCGCAGATCGACCGCCCGGTCGCGGGCAAGACCGGCACCACCAGCAGCAACAAGGACGGCTGGTTTCTGGGTTTCTCCAGCGGCATCACCACCGGCGTCTGGATGGGGCGTGACGACGCCCGCGCCGTGGGCGTGTTGCAGGGTGGCCGGGCGCCGGCCCATGCCTTTGCCGACTATATGAAGGTCGCCGTCGCCAAACGCCCGGTCGAGCAGTTCGAGACGCAGGTGACTCTGCCCGAATGGCAGCTCGAACCCGATGACGAAGCCTATTACGGCCAGCCCGACAACGGAACGGACGGGGGCATGATGGTCGATGAAAATGGCTTGCCCATCGAGCGGGGCCAGCAGGCGTCGGAGGAGCGGCAGCAGCCGGACGACAGCGAACAGGCGGCGCCCAATCCCGTCGACCGGCCGCAGCCGCCACGCCTCGACCAGCAGTGGATCGACAATGTGCTGGGTCGGAACCGGCAGCAGCAGGCGCCGCGATAGAATTGTGACTTGGCGTATTCCTGCCCGAGCAGGAGCACGCCAAGAATCAACCCGCCGCCCTCCGCGTCGCCGCAAAGCGCGTCCGATCAAGCAACCCGGTATCGGGCAGCAGGAAATCCACTTTCCCCCGCCCGAAATCAATCGCCACCCGGTCGAAAACCTTGAGCGCGTCGATGCCGAGCAGCAGCGCCGGTTTATCCTGAAGGTCCAGTTCCGCGAAGGGCTGGGCGTCGGCAAACATGACTGGCGTGTCCTTCAGCGTCACCTGACCCATCCGCACCCGGTCGATCAGCCCCAACTGACCGACCAGCGTATCGCCCGTCACGCTGGTCAACGTCACGAGGTTCAGCGCCGGAGCCTTCTTCTTGCGCACCAGCTTGCTCATCAGCGCCATATTGCCCACGCTGATCGACGTGCCGGTGTCGAGGATGATGCTGACCTTCATTCCGTTCACGTCGGAATCGAGCAGGATCAATTGGCCCTTGCGCCGCCGCGCTTCGACGATGATGACGTTGGGATCGCGCCAGCTCTGCTTGCTGTTGCTGATCTCCATCCGCCCGGTGCGGAAATTGAGCAGCAGCCGCTTGGCATGCAATCCATCCAGTCCCAACAGCCCCGGCGCGCCGATATTCTCGCCCTCCAGCACCGGCGCCTCGATATCGTCCACCACCGTCTTGCCGAAGCCCAGGCGCGGCACAGCCACGGTATTCACCTCCGCCCGGCCCGTCATGCTGATCACCGTCACCCGCTCGCGCATCGGCAGCGCGAGCCGTTCGGCCAGATCACGCGAAATGACCGTCCGCTGCGATCCGGTGTCGATTACGAAGTTCCACGGCCCCTTGCCGTCGATCTGGATGGGAATGGTGATGCGGGTGTCGGGACCGGGAACCGTGCGGACGACTGCGGGCGGTTCGTCGGGGACGAGTGCCGGGCGATCCTGCGCGGCGAACGAAGGGCTGGCGATCGCGATGGCGATGCCCAGAGCGGCGCGCAGGCGTCCCATCTCCTCGATCCTCCTTATTATATTCTCGTATAGCATGAGCGGCCCCGTTCCGCCCATCCCATTTCATTCGCGGCAGGACGCATATCGGCAATTTTCTGTCGGTCCGAATGGCTCTGCCACCTTGACTTGGGCTAGGACAGATCGCTAAACGCCAAACATTCTATCCCGCCCGTCCGGCGCGGGTTCTCCCGAGTCATTGCCGGGTCAGCCTTCCCCCATCTTTCCTTTTCTCGTCTCTCATTCCATCGGACTTCACGCGAATGCATCTCAAGGATCTCAAGAAAAAAGCGCCCGCCGAACTCGTGACCATGGCGGAGGAACTGGGCGTCGAAGGCGCATCGACCCTGCGCAAACAGGATCTGATGTTCGCGATCCTCAAGGTCGAGGCTGAAAATGGCGAGCAGATCATGGGCGAGGGCACGATCGAGGTGCTGCCCGACGGCTTCGGCTTCCTGCGCAGCCCGGAAGCGAACTTCCTCGCCGGTCCGGATGACATCTACGTCTCGCCCAACCAGGTCCGCAAATTCGGCCTGCGCACCGGCGACACGGTGGAAGGCGAAATCCGCGCGCCCAAGGATGGCGAACGCTATTTCGCCCTGACCAAGCTGATCTCGGTCAATTTCGACGATCCCGAAGTCGTCCGCCATCGCGTCAATTTCGACAATCTGACGCCGCTCTACCCGACGCAGAAGCTGACGCTCGACGCGGTCGACCCGACGGTCAAGGACAAGTCGGCCCGCGTCATCGACATCGTCTCGCCGCAGGGCAAGGGCCAACGCGCGCTGATCGTCGCGCCGCCGCGCACCGGCAAGACGGTTCTGCTTCAGAATATCGCCAAGTCGATCACCGACAATCACCCCGAAGTCTTCCTGATCGTCCTGCTGATCGACGAGCGTCCGGAAGAAGTCACCGACATGCAGCGCAGCGTGAAGGGCGAGGTCGTCTCCTCGACCTTCGACGAACCGGCGCAGCGCCACGTCCAGGTCGCTGAAATGGTGATCGAAAAGGCCAAGCGCCTCGTGGAACATAAGAAGGACGTGGTGATCCTGCTCGACTCGATCACGCGTCTGGGCCGCGCCTACAACACCGTGGTGCCTTCGTCGGGCAAGGTGCTGACCGGCGGTGTCGACGCCAATGCGCTCCAGCGGCCGAAGCGCTTCTTTGGCGCCGCGCGTAATATCGAGGAGGGCGGTTCGCTCTCGATCATCGCGACTGCGCTGATCGACACGGGCAGCCGCATGGACGAAGTCATCTTCGAAGAGTTCAAGGGCACCGGCAACTCGGAAATCGTGCTGGACCGCAAGGTGGCGGACAAGCGCATCTTCCCGGCGCTGGACGTCGGCAAGTCGGGCACCCGTAAGGAAGAGCTGCTGGTCGACAAGGCCAAGCTGTCGAAGATGTGGGTGCTGCGCCGTATCCTGATGCAGATGGGCACGGTCGATGCGATGGAATTCCTGCTCGACAAGATGAAGGATTCCAAGACCAACGAGGATTTCTTCGATTCGATGAACCAGTAACCGGCCGGGCGGTTTGCGGTTCGGCAGGTCCGGAGGCGCAAACATATTGCCTGGCCAAGCGTTGCGATTTTTCGGGCCGTCAGACTCCGGTCTGGCGGCCGCTATTTTTTAAGGCCAATATTTCAGGGCCAGTAATTTCAGGGGACATCAGGCCGCCATGCTCGACCTTTTCGCCACAGCCGCCGCGGCCGCCCAAGGGATGGGTTCGCCCGCCGATATCTGGGCGCATATCGTCAATGATTTCAGCAATATCGGATCACCCGCCGCCTTGGCCGCCTTCGGCCAGGTGCTGATGATCGACGTGCTGCTGGCCGGGGACAATGCCATTGTCGTCGGCGCGCTGGCGGCGGGCCTGCCCGCGGAACAGCGCAAGAAGGTGATCCTGATCGGCATCATCGCCGCGCTGGTGCTGCGCATCGGTTTTGCGCTGGTGGTGACGCAGTTGATGCAGATCGTCGGCCTGATCCTGGCGGGCGGACTGCTGCTGCTCTGGGTCGCCTTCAAGATGTGGCGCGAACTGCATCCCAAGCGGGGGGGGGACACGCTGGACCCGAGCGACGACGACATATCCGGCCTGCGCCCAGCCAAGAGCTTTGCAGGCGCGGCCTGGGCGGTTGCGGTCGCGGACGTCTCCATGAGCCTGGACAATGTGCTGGCGGTGGCCGGTGCGGCGCGGGACCATCCTGGAATCCTGATCATCGGGCTTGTTCTTTCCGTGGCCCTGATGGGCATCGCCGCGAACATCATCGCCAAATATATCGAGCGCTTCCGCTGGATCGCCTATCTGGGCCTGGCCGTCATCATCTATGTCGCGATCAAGATGATCTATGACGGCATCGTCGATCATCAGGTCGGCATATTGACGCTCTTTATCTGAATCGTGTGGCGGACGGATCAGCCGTCCGCCGCGCCTTTGAGACCGAGGGTTGCCATGGCTGCTTGCTCCCAGCCACCAGCGCGGCAGAATGCGCCGCTTGGCTATGCGGGGCAGGCTCCAGACGTCCTATCCTTTGGCCGACCGGAATGGGTTGCGGCGGCCATAGGCCTAGATTTCCACTGCCGACCGCCGATACAAGCCCTGCGCGCTTCCACACGCCCCATCAGGGGATCAATAATGTGCTACCCGTGGTTTTCCGTGCTTCCAGCGCCCGATGCGCTTCAGCGGCGTCGGCCAGGGCGAAGCTTTGGCCGACGACGGCCTTTACCACGCCTCGCGCCATGCGGTCGAACAGTCTTTCGGCGGTCGATGCCAACTCTTCGGGCGTAGCAATATAGTCGTATAGGGTGGGACGGGTGACATAAAGCGATCCGCCCCGGCTGAGGTCGAGCAGGTTGACCGGCGGCACCGGACCCGAGGCATTGCCATAGCTGACCATCAGCCCGCGCCGTTTGAGCGAAGCCAGCGACGCGCTCCAGCTATCCTTGCCGACTCCATCATAGACAACGTCCACGCCACGGCCCGCCGTGATTTCCCGCACGGCTGCGGCAAGACTGTCGAAGGCGCCATGCAGGCTATGCTCGGCGTTTACCCGCGCCGCCTTCTCCGCCGATCCGCAATGGGCGATCACGATTACGCCCTTGTCGCGCAGCCAGGGCACCAGCACGGAGCCGACACCCCCAGCCGCCGCATGGACAAGCGCGAACTGACCGGCTTGCAAGGTGACGATGTCCTCCGCCAGATAGCAGGCGGTCATGCCCTTCAGCATCATGGCCGCGGCATCCTGCGTACTGATGGCGTCGGGAATCTTCACGGCCTGTTCCGCCCGCAGGAGGCGATGGGTGGCATAGGCTCCAAACCCCGTTGCGCAGCCCACCTTGTCGCCCACGGCAAAGCCGGTCACGCCGGGGCCGATAGCAGCGACGTGGCCCGCGCTCTCCGCCCCGAGCGGGGTCGGCAGCGGCGCTGGATAGAGGCCGGTACGATAATAAGTGTCGATGAAGTTGAGGCCGACGGCATCCTGCGCGATCAGAAGCTCGCCTTCCCCCGGCAGGCCGGGATCGAAATCCTCCCGCGCAATCACTTCGGGCCCGCCATGGCTGCGGGCCACCATCCGCCATGCCTGTGTCAATGCCGTCGCCTTCCTGTCAGAGATGAGCCGCGAAGAAATCGGCGGTGCGGCTGTCCGCGAGCTGTGCAGCCGCTTCATCGCGGCGGGCGCCCATTTCCGCGGCAAAGCCATGATCGAGTCCCACATAATCTTTCAGGGTCACATGGCGGTTGTCCTTCAACCCCTCATGCATTTTCTGCTGCGCTTCGGGCGGGACGAAACCGTCCGCGGTCGGAATATGCAGCAGCACCGGCTTGCCGATCGCATGCTGCTCGTTCAGCAGGCCGTCGATGCCGACGCCATAATAGGCGACGAAAGCATCGCCATCGGTGCGGCAGGCCGACATGAACACCAGCCGCCCGCCCAGGCAATAGCCGACCAGCCCCACCTTACCGTCTTGCCCCAGTTCGGCGCGGGCAGCCTTGATCGTGGCTTCGATATCGCGAATGCCCTGATCCTGATTGAATTTCTGCATATGGCCGATAGCTGCCTGAAAATCCTCGGCTATGTCGGCGTCCAGTTCGACATGCGGCTTTTCCCGCCAGAACAGGTCGGGCGCCAGAGCGAGATAGCCCGCCGCCGCCCAGCTATCGCATTTGCGGCGGATACCCTCATTCACCCCAAAGATTTCCTGGATCACCACAATGGCGGCCTTTGGCGTCCCTTCCGGCCGGGCAACATAGACATCGAATTGGGCGTCGCCCTCCAGCGTGGAGATGGATGTGAATGCTGCCATGGGATATCCTTTCCTTGCTTGTAGACTTCTATAATGGCGCTTGCCGGGCTCAGCGCAACCGTCCTTGCCGTCAAAAAATTTGCCTTGCCTGCCCATGTTGCGGCATGAGGCTTTATTAATGGGAGCCCGCAGCAAAAGGTAGCGAGATATGAAGGTAAGCGTGGACGTCGACTGCACTCCTGCGGAGGCTCGGGCTTTCCTTGGCCTGCCGGATGTCACCCCCATTCACGATAAATATGTGAAGACGATGCTCGACAGTTTCGATGGCGTTGCCAATGTCGAGCAGATGGAAACGCTGTTCAAAAGCTTTTCGCCGCTCGGAGACGCGGGCATGCGGCTGTTCAAGCAGATGATGGATATCGGCCTGGCGGGGATGCCGAGCAAGAATGGCGACAAGAGCTAGGGCTGACCCTTTTACGAAGACGCCGCCGTGACGGATACTATCTTCGCGCTGTCGAGCGGCGCGCCCCCGGCTGGCATCGGCGTGATCCGCATCAGCGGGCCGTTGGCTGGACCGGCTCTTGCGGCTTTGGCGGGGAGCTTGCCGCCGCCGCGCCGGGCGCGGCTTTCGTCCTTGACCGATCCGCGCGACGGCACTTTGCTCGACCGGGCGCTGATCCTGTGGTTTCCCGGTCCTGATACGGCGACCGGCGAAGACCTGGCAGAATTGCATTGCCATGGCGCGCGCGCGGTGATTGCCGCGCTGGAGGATGCGCTTGGTACGCAGCCCGGATTGCGCCGGGCGGAAGCGGGGGAGTTTACCCGCCGCGCTTTCGACAATGGCCGCATGGACCTCAACGCGGTGGAGGGTCTGTCCGATCTTCTCGCCGCCGAAACGCAGCAGCAGCGTCGCGCCGCGCTGTTGATGGCGGAGGGGCATTTCTCCCGCCGGGTGGAGGGGTGGCGCCGGACACTGCTTGATCTTTCCGCCATGACCGAGGCGGCCCTGGATTTTTCCGATGAGGATGATGTGCCCGATGAGGGGATTGAAGTCCGGATCGGGCAGGGCATCCGGACCTTGGCGCAGGACATCGAAACGGTGCTCGCCGCCCCCTCGGCCGAACGGCTGCGAGATGGGGTGCGCGTGGTTTTGGCGGGTCCGCCCAATGCGGGCAAGTCCACGTTGCTCAACTACCTCGTCGGGCGGGAAGCGGCCATTGTGTCGGATATTGCGGGGACGACTCGAGACCGGATCGAGGTGCCCGCCGCGCTGGGTGGGGTCGCTTTCCTGTTCACCGATACAGCGGGCCTGCGTGCCGAGACGGGCGATGTGATCGAGGCGATCGGCATGGAGCGGGCGCGAAGTGCGCTTGATGCGGCAGATATCATTCTTTGGCTCGGTCTGGCGGGAGAGGCGCCCCGTGGCGATGCCGTCCTGATCGCTGCGCAATGCGATCGGGGCGGAGAGGGGGAGCGACCTGGTCTTCAGCTCTCTGCGGTGACGGGGGAAGGGATGGCTGATTTGGTCGCGATCCTGCTCGACCGGGCGGCTGGCCTGCTGCCGGGGGAGGGGGACTACGCCCTGCACAAGCGGCAGCGGGATGCGGCGACCCTTTTGCGCTCCCATTTGATCTTGGCGGATGCGAGCCATGATTTGTTGATCGTAGCAGAGGAATTGCGGCAGTCGCGTAATGCCATCGATCAACTGACGGGGCGGGCGAGTACCGAAGATATGCTCGACCATCTGTTCGCCGGATTCTGTATCGGCAAATAGCATTGTTCCACGTGGAACAGTTTTGACCGGGGCGCCCGACATCTGTTAAGGGGCGCGCATGCGAACAAGCTATGATGTGATCGTGGTCGGCGGTGGCCATGCGGGCTGCGAGGCGGCATCTGCTGCGGCGCGCAAGGGCGCGTCGGTGGCGTTGCTGACCTTTGAGAAGGCGACTGTCGGCGCCATGTCCTGCAACCCCGCCATTGGCGGACTTGGCAAGGGCCATCTGGTGCGGGAGGTCGACGCGCTGGACGGATTGATCGGACGCGCCGCCGATGCCGCGGCGATCCATTACCGCATGCTCAACAGCAGCAAGGGTGCGGCTGTTCAGGGACCGCGCATCCAGGCCGACCGCAAGCGCTATCGCGCCGAGATTCATCATCTGCTCGATGCCCAATCGGGGTTGGACATCATCGAGGGCGAAGCGGTTGGCTTGCTTCTTTCTGAAGGCAAGGTGGCGGGGCTGGCGCTGGCTGATGGGCGGAATCTCGATGCGCCGGCGGTGGTGCTGGCGACCGGCACATTCCTGGGCGGCAAGCTTTTCAGGGGTGAGGAAACCACCATTGGTGGCCGGACCGGCGAACGGGCGGCAACGGCCCTGGGTGTTCAGCTTCGTGCGCTCGATCTGCCGATCGGCCGACTCAAGACGGGCACGCCGCCGCGTATCGATGGCCGCACCATCGACTGGGCACGGTTGGAGGAGCAGCCATCGGACGATGGGAGCTGGACGATGTCGGCTCTCTCGCCGGGTCGTGTCCTGCCGCAGCTCAGTTGCGCGATCACCCGGACCAATGATCGGACCCACGCCATCATTCGTGAAGGGCTGGGACGTTCACCGTTGTTCAGCGGGGCGATCGAAGGGCGCGGTCCGCGCTATTGCCCCTCGATCGAGGATAAGGTGATCCGATTCGGGGATCGCGACGGGCATCAGATTTTCCTGGAGCCGGAAGGACTGGACAATCATCTTGTCTATCCCAACGGGATCAGCACCTCGCTTCCCGCCGATGTTCAACTGTCGATGATCAGGTCGATGACGGGCCTGGAAAGGGCCGAGATTGTCGTGCCGGGCTATGCGGTCGAATATGACCATATCGATCCGCGCGCGCTGGAAGCGACATTGGAGGTGCGTGCAATTCCCGGCCTCTTTTGCGCGGGGCAGATCAACGGCACCACCGGCTATGAAGAAGCGGCGGCTCAAGGCCTGGTTGCGGGCGTCAACGCGGCCGCCTGCGCGAAAGGGGAAGAGCCGCTCATCCTGGATCGCGCCAGCAGCTATATCGGCGTGATGATCGACGATCTGGTGTTGCAAGGCGTGACTGAGCCTTATCGCATGCTGACGGCGCGTGCCGAATATCGCCTGAGGCTGAGAGCCGACAATGCGGGAAGCAGACTTGCGCCGATTGGCCGCCATCACGGCATTTTGGGTGCGCAACGCGCCGCACATTATGCCTTGCGCGATGCGGATCGGCGGACGGTGGAAAGCGAGCTGGGCCGTTCCTTGTCCGCAACCGAGATGGCCAGAGCGGGAGCTGCGGTTCGACAGGACGGCGCACGCCGTTCGCTGTTCGAATGGGCGCGCTTCCCCGAAGTGGGGCGCAATCTTCTGTTCGAGCTTGCGCCTGCCCTCTCTCAAATATCGGCGGATGTGCGTGACGAGATTTTGGAGGACGCGCATTACGCCCCTTATCTCGAGCGGCAAGAGGCGGAGATTTCCGAAATGCGGCGGAATGAGCGGGTGACTATCCCCGCCGATTTCGATTTCGCTTCGATTGGCGGCTTGTCGACGGAGATGATCGAGCGCCTCAATATGGCGCGCCCGGATACGCTGTCGGCGGCGGGACGGATTCGGGGAATCACGCCTGCTGCGCTGGCGGCTGTCCTTGTGCATATCCGGCGGCGCGCGGCGTGACGGAGGATGAAGCGCGGGAATGGCTCGCTCAACGGTTCGATGTTCCACGTGGAACATGGGATAGGCTTGAACGCTATGTCGCCATTCTCCTGACGGAGATGGAGCAGCAAAATCTCATCGCGGAATCGACCCGTCCGCATATTTGGGCGCGGCATATCGTGGACTCCGCTCAGCTTATTCCCTTGGCGGAAGACGCCGGGGAGGGGCAGTGGATCGATCTGGGATCGGGCGCCGGGCTGCCCGGCATCGTCGTCGCGATCCTGACCGACCGGCCCGTCCAGATGGTCGAATCGCGCCGCAAGCGGATCGACTTTTTGAACGGCGTGATCTCTGAACTTGGCCTTGCCGGGGCCAGCGTTTTCGGTGGGCGGGTTGAGACTGTGCCTTCAACGCGGGCGGCCATCATCAGCGCCCGCGCTTATGCGCCCCTTCCGAAGCTATTCGAATCGGCGGTGCATTTGTCCGATGAAAAAACCATCTGGGTGCTGCCAAAAGGACGAAATGCGCAGAATGAACTGGAGGCGGCGAGTCGATCATGGCAAGGTGCGTTTCACGTGGAACGCAGTGTGACTGACGCCGACAGCGCCATCATCGTCGCACAGGCGGTCCGATCCGTCAGGAGGAAAGCCCGAGGATGATCAGTATTGCCATCGCCAATCAGAAAGGCGGCGTCGGGAAAACCACCACCGCTATCAATCTGGCAACCGGTCTGGCTGCCACGGGGTTGCGGGTGCTGCTGGTCGATCTCGATCCCCAGGGCAATGCCTCGACGGGTTTGGGCGTTGCCCAATCGGACCGGGCGCAATCGAGCTATGATCTTCTCGTCGGCAATTGCGCCCTTGAAGATGCAATCATCACCACCCGCGTTCCCAAGCTCGACATCGTGCCCGCCACCCAGGATCTGTCGGGCGCGGAGATCGAGCTGATCGAATATGAGGAGCGCACGCATCGGCTCGAGCGCGTGCTGGCGGAGGCGCAGCCCGGCCGCTGGGATATCTGCCTGATCGATTGCCCACCCTCGCTCGGCTTGCTGACCATCAATGCCATGGTTGCGGCACAATCGCTACTGGTGCCGCTGCAATGCGAGTTTTTCGCGTTGGAAGGTCTGTCGCAACTCCTCCAGACGGTTGAGCGCATTCGCGGACGGTTCAATCCTGGCCTCTCGATCATGGGCGTGGCGCTCACCATGTACGACCGGCGCAACCGTCTGACCGATCAAGTGGCGGACGATGTGCGCGCCTGTCTGGGCGATCTCGTTTTCTCCACTGTCATTCCCCGCAATGTGCGCCTGTCGGAAGCGCCCAGCCATGGCGTTCCGGCCTTGATCTATGATTTCCGCTGTTCTGGGTCGGAAGCCTATATGCGTCTGGCGCGTGAATTGATTGCGCGTCTGCCCCGCCAGGAGGTCGCTGCTTGAGTAACGAGAATGTGATGAAGTCCCCCAAGCGTCCTCACGGGCTTGGGCGGGGTCTCTCGGCTTTGTTGGGGGATGTTGCGCGGGAAGAGCCGGTGGCGTCGACGGCTGCCATCCCGCCCTCGACCAAGGCGATCCAGAGTATTGAAGTTGCCCTGATTCAGCCGCATCCCGAACAGCCCCGCCGGCATTTCGATGAAGGCGCCTTGCAGGAACTGGCCGACAGCATCGCCAAGCGCGGCGTCATCCAGCCGATCATCGTCCGTCCCCATGGCGGCGGGTTCCAGATCGTTGCGGGCGAGCGCCGCTGGCGCGCCGCTCAGCGTGCCCAGCTTCACCGCATTCCCGCCATCGTGCGGGATTTCGACGAAGCGGAAACGCTGGAAATCGCGCTGATCGAGAATATCCAGCGCGAAGACCTCAATCCGATCGAAGAAGCCGAAGCCTATCGGAAGCTGATCGCGGAATTCCAGCACAGCCAGGAAGCGCTCGGCCGCCTCGTCGGCAAGTCGCGAAGCCATGTTGCGAATCTGATGCGCCTGCTCGATCTTCCCGCGCCGGTGCAGCAGCAGGTGGTCGAACAGAAGCTCAGCATGGGTCACGCCCGCGCCCTGATCGGCGCGCCCGACTGCGAAACCCTCGCCCGGACTGTCGAAGCCAAGGGTCTGTCCGTTCGCGATACCGAGCAACTCGTCCGCCGCGCCAAAAAGGGGGATGACGCGCCCAGCCGAAAGCGCGCGGCTGCGTCCCGGGAGAATGATCCCGACATCGCGGCTCTGGAGCAGCATCTGGCCGACATATTGGGCGTGAAGGTCAATATCGACTATGGTCAGGGCGGTGGCGGCGTCCTGTCGCTGCATTATTCGACGCTGGACCAGCTCGATATGCTCTGTCAGCGCTTGTCGGGCGAACGTATCTAACCGCCAGAAAAAGCCAGTGGCCGCCCGCATTTCGGTGAGGCGGCCACTGGCCTTTTCTGCGTCGACTCCTTAGCCTGTGCGCATGGCAGATATTTCATCCTCCCCCCTCGCGCCCCATATCGTCCGTCGCGAAGAGTATCGCCCGCCCGATTGGCTGGTACCCGACATCGCCCTGGATTTCGATCTGGATGCAGCGGCGACGCAGGTGCGGGCGACATTGTCCGTTACCCGCAACGGCGATCATGACAGGCCGCTGAAGCTGGACGGAGACGGGCTTCTGCCGCTGGAAATCAAGGTCGATGGCGAGCCGCTGACGCCCGGCCAATGGTCGCTCGAAGCGGGAGAGCTGATCATCCCGCTTTCTGGCCCCGCGCACCAGGTCGAAACGAAGGTGGAAATCAGCCCTCAAGGCAACAGCAAGCTGATGGGGCTATATGCCAGCGGTGGCTTGCTCTGCACCCAATGCGAGGCCGAAGGGTTTCGCCGCATTACCTTCTTCCCCGACCGTCCCGACATATTGTCGCGCTATTCCGTTCGGATGGCGGCCGACAAGGCGCTTTATCCCGTGCTGCTCGCCAATGGCGATCCGGTCGAGCAGGGCGACCTGCCCGATGGCCGCCATTGGGCGCGCTGGAACGATCCCTTTCCCAAACCCTGCTACCTGTTCGCGCTGGTCGCGGGCGACCTTGCCTGCAATGCCGACCGTTTCGTGACGGTCAGCGGGCGTGAGGTGCAACTGGGGATCTGGGTCAAGGAAGCCGATCTTCCGCGCACCGCTCATGCCATGCAGGCGCTCAAGAACAGCATGGCGTGGGACGAGCGAGTCTATGGCCGCGAATATGATCTGGACGTGTTCAACATCGTCGCCGTAGCCGACTTCAACTTTGGTGCGATGGAGAATAAAGGCCTCAACATCTTCAATTCGCGCTATATATTGGCCGACCCGGAAACCGCCACCGACATCGATTATGACGGCGTGGAAGGCGTGGTGGCGCATGAATATTTCCACAATTGGTCGGGCAACCGGGTCACCTGCCGCGACTGGTTCCAATTGAGCCTGAAGGAAGGCTTCACCGTCTTCCGCGACCAGAATTTCTCCGCCGACATGGGGTCGCATGCGGTGAAGCGGATCGAGGATGTCCGCATCCTGCGCGCTGCCCAGTTCCAGGAGGATAGCGGGCCGCTCGCCCATCCGGTGCGGCCGGAATCCTATATGGAAATCAGTAACTTCTACACCGCGACGATCTACAACAAGGGCGCCGAGCTCATCCGCATGATGGCGCTGATGTTGGGCCCGGAGCGCTTCCGCGCAGGAACGGACCTCTATTTCGACCGGCATGATGGCGAGGCAGCGACCTGCGAGGATTTCGTCCGCGCCATGGAAGAGGGCGGGGAGATCGACCTCAGCCAGTTCCGCCGCTGGTATGAACAGGCCGGAACGCCCCATGTCCGGGCGTTGCTGACGCATGATCCGGCGACGCAGACCGCCACGTTGCTGCTGGAGCAGGCTGTTCCGCCGACACCCGGCCAACCGGAAAAGCAGCCCATGGCCATCCCATTGCGCACTGCCCTGTTCGATCGGGAAACGGGCAAGGATCGCGGCGACGAACTGCTGATGCTGACGGAGGCCAAGCAGAGCTTTACCTTCGATGACTGGGCAACGGCGCCGATCCTTTCGATCAACCGCGGCTTTTCCGCGCCGGTGATCGTGGAAACCAATCGCAGCCAGGCCGACCTCGCCTTCCTGTCCGCCCATGATGACGACCCCTTTGCCCGCTATGAGGCGATGCAGCAGCTCATGGTCAATGTGCTGGTCGGTCGCATCGGCGGGCAGGCGGTCGATGAAGATGCGGTGATCGCCGCGATCCGCAACACCGCCACCGATCCGCTGCTCGACCCCGCCTTTGTTGCGGAAACGATCCGTTTGCCGAGCGAAGCCTATTTGGGCGATCAGATGGCGGTGGTCGATCCCGATGCGATCCACGCGGCTCGCGATGCCCTGCAACGGCGGATCGGGGCTGAACTGGAGCCGTTGTGGCGCGACATCCATGGCAAGACCAAGGCCAACGCCTTTGCGCTGTCGCCGGCCGCCAAGGGCGCGCGCAAGCTGCGCAACACCGCCTTGCTCTTTCTCGCCGCATCAGGCGCGGGCGATGGCGCGGCTGTCGCCTTTGGCCAGTTCAGCGAGGCGGACAATATGACCGAGCGTCAGGCGGCGCTCGCCACATTGGCGAACGGCACCAGCGCGGAGCGGGAAGCGGCGCTCGACATCTTCTACAATCGTTACCGGGATGATGCGCTGACGCTGGATAAATGGTTCCAGACCCAGGCCTTCGCCTTCCATCCCGACACGGTCGATCTGGTCGAGGATCTGAGCCAGCACAAGGATTTCACCCTGGCCAATCCCAATCGGGTGCGGGCGCTTTACGGCGCCTTTGCGGGCAATCAATGGGCGTTCCATCATCGCTCGGGCAAGGGCTATCGCCTGGTCGCGGACTGCATCATCGCGCTCGACAAGCTAAACCCCCAGACTGCCGCCCGGCTGGTGCCGCCACTGGGCCGCTGGAAGCGTTTCGATGAGGGGCGCGCGGCGCTGATGCGGGCGGAGTTGCAGCGTATCCTGGGCGTGCCGGGGCTGTCGAAGGACGTCACCGAACAGGTGAGCAAGAGTCTGGAATGACTTAGATTGTGCTTCTGCGAAGGCAGGAGCCTAGTTCAGAGGGCAGAACTGGGCTCCTGCCTTCGCAGGAGCACGGGGTACAAGATTTCTAACGCCCCGAGGCCGCCAGCCAGGCGGCGACATCCGCCGCCACCTTGTTCGCCGCGGCGTTGAGCGGACCGCCCACGTTGTTCGCGTCGATCTTGCCACCGATCGGCGCGGTGGCGGTGAAGCGCTGCTTGGCGATCGCCGTGCCGCCCGGTCCGGCCAGCAGCGCGTCATAGGTCACGACCGCGCTGTTGCTTGCCTCGTCCACGCCGAAATCGACCAGCTCGCCCATCAGCCGCTGACCCGAATCGGCCGAATATTGGCCGGGATCGAGCACGATGCGGTTGCTGGTGGCGGCGATGGTTTCGGCCAGCAGCTTCTGGAACAGATGGCGCGGCGTGTCGGCCCACTGCACCTTGGTGACATAGGCCACCGAAGTGGGGGAGGTGATCACCGGCACCCGCACCGTGTCGAGCATCTTGGGCGCCTCCGGATCGGCCACCGTGATGGCCGTGCCCGCCGAAGCGCTGCGCAGCGTGCCCGGCGCGACCTTCTGCGTGGCGTTCAGCGACAGCAGCCGTTCGGGCGGCTTGCCCCCGAAGGACACGCAACCGGCCAGCATCAATGCGCCGAGGGCCACCGGCATCAGGCCCAGTTTCCTGTGAAACATCATCATGTCCCTCTTATCGCTTATAATCGGGCAGCTTGGGCGATCCGACGATCGACCCCGCGCCCTGCTGATCGAGTTTTTCGGCCACGCCGCGGAAGGAGCGCGACATTTCGCGCAGGTCGCGGACGAGCTGGTTGACCTCCGGCATGGTCTGGTTGCTGAAGGCGTGGACGCCCGGCTGCGCTTCCGCAATGGTCTTGTCGAGCGTGTCGATGCTGCGGGTGGCCGACTGGATGCTCTTGCGCAGGTCGGCCAGCAGCGGACGGCCCTCATCATTCACCATGGCGTCGGTGGACGCGGCCAGCTTGCCGATCTGCTCGGCGGCGATGCCGGTGCGCTGCACGGCGATGCGCGCCTCGGCCAGCGTGGCGGCGATTTCCGGGCTGCGGTCGGCCAATGAGCCGGAAATGCGCTCCACATTGGCGAGGATACTCGCGATCGACTGCTGATTCTTGTCGTTGAGCAGCTCGGTCAGCCGTTCGGTCAAGGTGGACAGCCGTTCCAGCAATTGCGGCGCATTGTTGAGCAACTCGCCCAGCGCGCCCGGCTTGGTCGGGATCACCGGCACGCCGTCCGGGCATGCGGCCAGGGGGTTTTCCGCCGGGCAGGCAATCGGCGGCGCGCCCTTGACCGCGCCATCCAGCACGATTTCCGACACGCCGGTAAAGCCCACACCCGCAATGGTCGCGGTCGTCCCCAGCAGGACGGGCGTGCCTTCCTTCACTGAAATGCGCACCTTCACGAAGCCGGGATCGCGCTTCCACAGCTCGATCTTCTCGACCTGGCCGGAAGGGACGCCCGAATAATTGACGCTCGACCCTTTGGCGAGGCCGTTCACCGACTGTTTGAAGAAGATGTCATATTCCATATTGTCGCCCTGGGAGAGGCGCGAGAACCAGAAAGCCGCGATCATGATCGCCGCGAGCAACAGCAGCGTGACCGTGCCCACCAGCACATGGTTGGAGCGGGTTTCCATATCCTATCGCCTCTTATTCTTTTCGCGATCGACCGCCGCCGTCGCGGCGCGCCCGCGCGGGCCGTTGAAATATTCCTGAATCCACGGATGGTCGGTCGCCAGCAGCTCATCGATCGTGCCGACCGCCGTCACCTTCCTGTCCGCCAGCACCGCCACCCGGTCGCAAATCGAATAGAGCGTGTCGAGATCATGGGTGATGAGGAAGACGGTCAGCCCCAGCGTCTGCTGCAATTTGCGCGTCTGATCGTCGAAGGCCGCCGCGCCGATCGGGTCGAGCCCCGCCGTGGGTTCGTCGAGGAACAGCAGGTCCGGATCGAGCGCCAAGGCCCGCGCGAGCCCCGCGCGCTTCTTCATGCCGCCCGACAGTTCGGCGGGATATTTGGGGCCGGCTTCGGCAGGCAGGCCGGTCATGCGAATCTTGTAGGCGGCGATCTCGTCACGAAGTTTTGGACCGATATTGGGGTAATATTCGCGGATCGGCACTTCGACATTCTCGGCCACGGTCAGCGTCGAAAACAGCGCGCCGCCCTGAAACAGCACGCCCCAGCGCTTGCGGATCGCCAGCGCCTCGTCATCCAGCCGACCGATCATCGATTCACCGAAGACGTGGATCTCGCCCTCATCCGGAGTTTGAAGGCCGATGATCGAGCGCATCAGCACCGACTTGCCGGTGCCCGATCCGCCGACCACGCCCAAAATCTCGCCCTTGCGCACGTCGAGGTTCAACCCCTCATGCACCACCTGCTCACCGAAGCTGTTCCGCAGGTTGCGGACCGATATGGCGATGCCATCCCGCTCCACGGCCTTTTCGACCCGCGCTTCCTCCGCGGTCATTTCTTCTTCGGGCTCCATCAGTTCCAGCCCACCCAGGTGAACAGAACCGCGAACATGGCGTCGAGCACGATGACGAGGAAGATCGCCTGCACGACCGCGGCTGTCGTGCGCAGGCCGACTTCCTCGGCATTGCCCTTGACCTGCATGCCCTGAAAGCAGCCCGCCAATGCGATGATGACACCGAAGACGGGCGCCTTGATCAGGCCCACCCACAGATCATGAATCGGCACCACTTCCCGCAATCGCTGGACGAAGGTGATCGGCGGGATGTCGAGCGACACGGCGCAGAGAAATCCGCCGCCGATGATCGCAACGACGGAGGAATAGAAGCCCAGCAGCGGCATCATCACCACGACAGCCAGTGTGCGCGGCAGCACCAGCGCCTCCATCGGCGACACGCCGATGGTGCGCATGGCGTCGACCTCTTCGGTCAGCTTCATCGTGCCCAATTGCGCGGCAAAGGCGGAACCGGAGCGGCCCGCGACCATGATCGCGGTCATCAGCACGCCCAGTTCCCGAAACGTCAGCCGGCCGACGAGGTTGATGGTCAGCATCTCCATGCCGAACTGACGGAGCTGTACCGAACCCTGCTGCGCGATGACGATGCCGATCAGGAAGCTCATCAGGCCGATGATGCCGAGAGCGGACACACCGACCACCTCGAACCGCTGGACCACGGCATTGATGCGGAAGCGGCCGGGGTGACGGATGACATTCCACGTCGCGACCAGCGTGCCGCCGAAAAAACCAAGCAGGCCGAGCAAGGTGCTGCCCGCATTGAGCACGGCCTCCCCGATCTGGCCGACCACGCGCTGCCAGGGCGGCACATAGTCGGGGCGGATGTTGACCGGCTCATCGACCCGGCCGACCGCCGCGATCAACCGCTCCGCGTCGCACTTGTCGCCTGTGATCCTGCAGTCCCAACGCTTGATCGTGCGATGCAGCACCCAGGCGCCGATCGTGTCCATATGATCCACGTCCGACAGGTCGATCGTATGAATCGGGCCTTCTATGGCGTCCAGCCGGTCGGGCAGCTGGTTGAGGCAAGCTATGGAAAGATTGCCAGAAAGCCGAATGACCGTCTCGCCGTCGCGGACTTCCTGAGCAAGATCAGCGGCTTTGTTCATCAAGGCGGAGATGTGGTCCATTATCGGTTGCACGGCAAGCCGAAACGGCCCATCCGCACGATCAAACGAAGGGACGCCCCAAAAAGTTTCGGACACGGCATGACGCACAGGCTCGCAATCTACGATATGGACCGCACGGTGACGTTCAGCGGCACCTATACCGGCTTTCTGCTGCACGTGGCGAAACGCATGGCGCCGTGGCGTCTGGCGCTGTTTCCCGGCGTGATCCTGCTGATGCTGGCCTATGTGCTGAAACTCATCACCCGGCAGCGGCTGAAGGAGCTGAACCAGGCGCTGATGATCGGTCATAATGTCGAACGCGCCCGGCTGATGCCGCATGTGGAAAGCTATGCGGCCAGGGTGGTGGCGAAAAATGTCCGCTCAGGCGCGCTCGACCAGATCGCGAAGGACAAGGCGGACGGCTATAGGCTGGTGCTCGCCACCGCCTCCTACCGCCTTTATGTCGAGCCGATCGCCCGGCGGCTGGGCTTCGACGCGGTGATCGCGACCGACCATCTGTCGCAGGATCTGCGTTATGTTCGCGCCAAGATCGCGGGCGAAAATTGCTACGACACCGGCAAGCTGCGGATGATCAAGGCGTGGATGGCGGCCGAAGCTATCGACCGGACGCAGGCGCATATCCGGGCCTATTCGGATCATGTTTCGGACGCGCCGATGCTGGAGTTCGCGGATGTTCCCTTCGCTTCGAACCCGCACAAGCCGCTGGCGAAGCTGGCGGCTGAACGCGGATGGAAGCGGGTGGATTGGAACTGAGGGGAAGGGCAGAGGACGATATGTTCACCTGACCGGCGAAACCAGCGGCTCCCCTGCGAAAAAGGCGGACAGGTTCGCCAACAGCATATCCCTCATCCGCCCGACCGCCTCATAGGTCGCGCCGCCCGTATGCGGCGTCAGCACCACATTTGGTACATCCGCCCAGCGCGCCGCAGGCGTGGGCTCGCTTTCGAACACATCCAGCGCAGCGCCGCCGAGCCGTCCTTCTCGCAAAGCCGCGATCAGCGCATCCTCATCCACCAACTGCCCCCGCGCGACATTCACCAGCAGCCCCTCGGGACCCAGCGCATCGCAGATCACCGCCGAGATCATCCCGCGATTTTCCTCATTAGCCTTGGCCGCGACCACCATGACGTCGTTGTCCCGCGCCAGCGCCTCCAGGCTTTCCGCCCTTGGCCAGCGCAATTCCGGCTTCTCCCGAGGGCTCCACCAGCCGATCCGCATGCGCATCGCCTCCGCCCGCTCGGCCAGCGCAACGCCGATGCTGCCCATGCCGACGATCCCGATCCGCGCGCCCGTCATCGACCGGGTGAGCATCTTCGCTCCGGCCGTCCATTCGCCCGAACGCACCTGCCGGTCGCCCATGAGAATCTGCCGGCGATGGGCGAGGATCATCCCGAGCGCATGATCCGCCGCATCCTCCGCATTGGCGTCCCCCGCATGGGTCACGGCCACGCCCCGCGCCCGCGCCCAGTCGAGATCGACGCCATCATAACCCACGGTGAAGCAGGCGATCAGCCGCAGCGCCGCCATCCGATCCAGCATCGCCGGATCGAGCCGGAACTCGCCCGCCGTCACCAATATCTCGGCCTCCGCCAGCCGCGCCCGCCCGCTCTCCTCCCACAGAGCCATGACGTCATATCGGGAGGAGAGCACGTCCAGCAGCGGCGCCAGATGCGGCTGCGCCACCAGGATCAGCGGGCGAGCCTTCATCCCACCGCCCGCAACGCCTGAGCGAAGTCCGCGATCAGATCCTCCGCATCCTCGCAGCCGATCGAGATGCGCACCATATTGTCGCTGATCGCCAGCGCCTTCTTGCGTTCGGCGGGCACGGAAAGATGCGTCATCGCCGCGGGATGGCTCGCCAGCGTTTCGGTGCCGCCCAGGCTGACGGCAAGTTTCGCGATCTTGAGCGCGTCCAGAAAGGCGAAGGCCTCCGCCTCGCCACCCTTCAGATAAAGCGAAAAGGTCGATCCCGCGCCGGTGCAATGCCGGCGGTAGATATCCGCCTGCCGCTCCGTTTCCGGAAAGCCGAGATAGACGACCTTCTCCACCTGCGGCTGGTCCTTCAGCCAAGTGCAGACCTTGGCCGCATTCTCGCCCGCCCTGCTCATGCGCAGTTCAAGCGTCTCCAGCGACCGCAGCAGCATCCAGGCCGAATGCGGGTCCAGGATCGTCCCGATCGTGTTCCGCATCAGCCGGATGGTGTTGATCAGCGCATTGGACCCCAGTACGCCGCCCGCAACCAGATCGCTATGCCCGCCCGCATATTTGGTGAGGCTGTAGATGACGAGATCGGCCCCATGGCTGAGCGGATGAAGCCAGAGCGGGCCAAGGAAGGTATTGTCGATGGCGATCGGCGGCCGATATTCTTCGCCTGCGAACAAAAAGTCGCGCCGCGCAACTACCGCCTCCAGATCGACCAGCACATTGGTCGGATTGGCCGGGCTTTCCAGGAAGATCAGCGCCACGCGGCCCAAGCCCTTGGCCTTTTCGATCACCGCGCCGATTTCCTCCTCGGTCGCGCCCGCCGGGAAATCCAGCCACTGCACCCCGAACTTGCCGAGAATGCGCCCGATCAGCGCTTCGGTCGCGGCATAGAGCGGCGCCGAATGCACGATCACGTCGCCCGGCTGCACGAGCGCCAGCAGGGTGGTCGCAATGGCCGACATGCCGCTGGAAAAGAGCAGCGCGTCTTCCGCTTCTTCCCAGACCGACAGCCGGTCCTCGGCAATCTCTTGATTGGGGCCGTTGAAGCGCGAATAGACCAGCCCTTCGGCGCCGCCGGGGCGGATGCCGGTCACGCCTTCGAAATGCCGCTTGCCCGCCGCCGCGCTTTCGAAGGCGAAGGTGGAGGTCAGGAAGATCGGTGGCTTCAGCGACCCTTCGGACAAAGTGGGGTCATAGCCATGCCCCATCATCAGCGTCGCGGGTTTCAGCTTGCGGCCCTCGATCTCCATGATCGGTTGCTTGGGGCGGCGGCGGTTGCGCGTGGGTTCCGCGCCCGTGAGGTCGGCTTCGGTTTCGCCGGTCATGTGATTCTCCTGCATGTCTGCGGTGTCTGTTGCGCCGCTCTATGGCAGGGAGTGTAACGCTTTTCGGGGGGAGGGGGCCAGAGCGGATTTGTTAGATTATTTCATGGAACCAAACTTAAATTACTAGGCGCTCCGTTTTGAGGTGAGGCCGCGTTGAACAGGATGACGTTTAAATGTTCTCATCCTACATCCCTCCCATGAACCAACGCCTACCCGAACCCTTGGAGCAATGGTTCACCTTGCGCGGCTGGACGCCCCGCCGCCACCAGCTCGACATGCTGACCGCCGCCCGATCGGGCAGCCATGCGCTGCTCGTCGCTCCCACCGGGGCGGGCAAGACGCTCGCCGGTTTTCTTCCGACCCTGACCGATCTGATCGAAAAGCCGGGCGAGGGTCTCCACACCCTCTATGTCTCGCCGCTCAAGGCTCTCGCCGTCGACGTCCGTCGCAACCTGCTGACGCCGATCGAGGAAATGGGCCTGCCGATCCGCGTCGAAACCCGCACCGGCGACACGCCTTCCGATCGCAAGGCCCGTCAGCGCGCCCGCCCGCCGCAGATCCTGCTCACCACTCCGGAATCGCTCTCCTTATTGCTAAGCTATTCCGACAGTTTCCTGATGTTCGCGGACCTCAAGACGGTCATCATCGATGAAGTCCACGCCTTCGCCACCCAGAAGCGCGGCGACATTCTCAATCTCTCGCTCTCCCGCCTCCAGAGCATCAACCCCGGCCTCCGTCGGGTCGCCCTGTCCGCCACCGTCGCGGATGTCGACGCCTATCGCGCCTGGCTCGCGCCGGATGGGGACATCAACGCCGTCACCCCGGTCATCGGTGAGGCGGGCGCCGACCCCCATGTCGCGATCCTCATCCCCGAAGGCCGCATCCCCTGGTCCGGGCATTCCGGCAAATATGCCGCGCGGCAGGTCATGGAGGAAATTGAGCGCCGCGCCACGACGCTGGTCTTCTGCAACACGCGGGGTCTGGCCGAACTCATCTTCCAGTCGCTTTGGTCGGTGAACGAAGCGAACCTGCCCATCGCCATCCATCATGGTAGCCTCTCCATCGAAGCCCGGCGCAAGGTCGAGGCGGCGATGGCGGCGGGAAAATTGCGCGCCCTCGTCGCCACCGCCTCGCTTGACCTGGGCGTCGACTGGGGCAATGTCGATTGCGTGATCCAGATGGGGGCGCCCAAGGGCAGCTCCCGCCTGCTCCAGCGCATCGGCCGCGCCAATCACCGGCTCGATACGCCCAGCGAAGCCATTCTCATCCCCGGCAACAGGTTCGAATATCTCGAAGCCCGCGCTGCACTCGACGCCGTTGAGGCGGGTGAGCGCGATGCCGACGATTTCCGCCCCGGCAGCCTCGACGTGCTGGCCCAGCATGTCATGGGTCTCGCCTGCGCTGCGCCCTTTCGCGAAGAGGAATTGCTGGCCGAAATCCGCTCCGCCACGCCTTATGGCGCGCTGACGGAAGAGGCCTTCGCCAACGTCCTCCACTTCATAGAGGGCGGCGGCTATGCCCTGCGCGCCTATGACCGCTTCAAGCGCCTGACCCGTGACGCGGATGGCACATGGCGCGTCTCCCACCCGCGCTTCATCCAGCAGCATCGCCTGAACGCGGGCATCATCGTCGATCAGCCCGCGCTTGCCGTCCGCTTCGCCAATGGCCGTAAGTTGGGCACGGTGGAGGAGGGGTTCGCCGCGACCCTAAGCCCCGGCGACTGCTTCTTCTTCTCCGGCGCCGCGCTGGAGGTGGTGCGGATGGACACCACCGACCTGATCGTCCGCGCCACCTCCAAAAGCGCGCGCATCCCAAGCTGGGGCGGCACTCGCATGGCGATGTCCACGCGCCTGGCTGATCGTGTTCGCCACTTCCTGGCCGAACCCGGCCAATGGTCCCGCTTCCCCGACGATGTGCGCGAGTGGCTGGAGGTGCAGAAATATCGTTCGGCTTTGCCCGAACCGGGGCAACTGCTCATCGAAACCTTTCCGCATGAAGGGCGCCATTATCTGGTCTGCTACAGTTTCGAAGGCTGGAACGCGCATCAATCCCTGGGCATGCTTCTCACTCGCCGCATGAATGCGCAGGGGCTGATGCCGATGGGCTTCGTGTCCAACGACTATGCGCTCGCCGTCTATGGCTTGAAGCCTATCACGGACCCGCAAAGCCTCTTCTCCGCCGACATTCTCGACCATGAATTCGTCGAATGGGTCGAACAGTCGAGCCTGCTCAAGCGCGCCTTCCGCGACGTGGCGGTGATTTCCGGCCTGATCGAGCGCCAACATCCCGGCAAGCGCAAGACCGGGCGGCAGGTCACTTTTTCGACCGACCTCATCTATGATGTGCTGCGCAAATATCAGCCCGATCATCTGCTGTTGAAGGCCGCATGGGCCGACGCCCGCGCCCGCATGACCGATGTGGGGCGTCTGGGCGACCTGATCGACCGCGCTTCGGCCACCATGCTGCATATCGAACTCGATCGGGTGAGTCCGCTCGCCGTTCCCGTGCTGATCCTCATCGGCCGCGAGCAGGTTGCCCAGCATGACGTGGAGGACGCCCTGCTGATCGAGGCCGAAGCCCTGGTGACGGAGGCCATGCGGACGGATTGAATCCGCCCTGTGGTGGACTCCGGCTTAACCCGCGATCAGGCGGATCGCGGCGCTCGAAACCCAGCCGCTGAGGCAGGGGCCGTCATAGGGTTGCTTGCGGTCCACCGGGTCGGAGACGCCGCAATCGGCGGGAGCCGCCGCATTGTCCGCCGCGGGTTTGGGGGCCAGCACGACCCCCAGCCATTTCTGGTCGATGCTGCGGGTACAGACCCAGGCGCGGCTCCCCTCCACTATCCGGGCGATTTCCTTCGCTTCGGCAAAGGGCGCGGCGCGCACGGCCAGACCCTTGGCGCCAACACGGACCACCTGTCCCATGGCGCCGCAGGCGTCGAGGCGCTGGCCGTCCTCCCCGATCATCACCGGGCGAGTCAGCGTCGATTCCAGGCGGGTTTCCGGCACATCCTCACGCGGCGCGCCGGCCAGCGAGCTGTTGGGCAAATCCTCCAGCACGTCGCTGCTTTTGGAACAGGCGGCCAGCATCAGGGCCAGGGCAAGGACGACACGCATAGCTGCCTGATAGACCTTGCTTCCCATGGGCGAAAGGCGGCATGTTTCGCTTTAGTTTCTTGGGCCTTTTCCCTATATGCTCGATATGAGCGAGGAAAGTCAGAACAGCCCCAACAGCAACGCCTATGGCGCCGACAGCATCAAGGTCCTGAAAGGTCTGGATGCCGTGCGCAAACGGCCCGGCATGTATATCGGGGACACCGATGACGGCTCCGGCCTGCATCATATGGTGTTCGAAGTCAGCGACAACGCGATCGACGAGGCGCTGGCCGGTCATTGCGACCGCATCCTCATAACGCTGAACCCGGACGGCTCGGTGAGCGTCGAGGATAATGGCCGCGGCATCCCCACCGGCATCCACAAGGAAGAAGGCGTGTCGGCGGCAGAGGTCATCATGACCCAGCTCCACGCCGGGGGTAAGTTCGAGAATACCAGCGACGACAATGCCTATAAGGTGTCGGGCGGCCTGCACGGCGTGGGCGTGTCGGTGGTGAACGCGCTCAGCGAGTTTCTGGACCTTCATATCTGGCGGGACGGTAAGGAGCATTATATGCGCTTTGCCTATGGCGACGCCGTGGCGCCGCTCAAAGTCACGGGCGATGCGCCTGCGGGCAAGAAGGGCACCCGCGTCACCTTCCTCCCCTCGACCGAGAAAGTGCCCGGCGACGGCGGCACCTTCAAGAATCACACCGAATTCGATTTCGAGAAGCTGGAGCATCGCTATCGCGAGCTGGCGTTCCTGAACTCCGGCGTGCGGCTGTTCCTGGCCGATGCGCGGCATGAGGAAAGGAAGGAAGTCGAGCTGTTCTATGAGGGCGGCATCGCGGCCTTCGTGAAATATCTCGACCGCAACAAGCAGCCGCTGATGCCCGATCCGATCGCGATTTCGGGCAGCCGCGACGATGTGACCATCGACGTCGCGCTGGAGTGGAACGATTCTTATTATGAGAACGTCCTCTGTTTCACGAACAACATCCCGCAGCGGGACGGCGGCACGCACCTTGCCGCCTTCCGTGCGGCGCTGACTCGGACGCTCAACAATTATGCCGACAAGTCCGGCATGTTGAAGAAGGAGAAGGTGTCGCTGACCGGCGAGGATATGCGCGAAGGCCTGACCGCCATCGTGTCGGTCAAGCTGCCCGATCCCAAATTCTCGTCGCAGACCAAGGACAAGCTGGTCAGTTCCGAAGTCCGCCAGCCGCTGGAAAGCCTGATGGCCGACAAGATGGCGGAGTGGCTGGAGGAGAATCCCGGCCACGGCAAGTTGATCATCCAGAAGGTGATCGACGCCGCCGCCGCCCGCGAGGCCGCGAAGAAGGCGCGTGAACTGACCCGGCGCAAGGGGGTGATGGACATCGCCTCGCTGCCCGGCAAGCTGGCCGACTGTCAGGAACGCGACCCGGCCAAGTCCGAACTCTTCCTGGTCGAGGGTGACTCGGCAGGCGGTTCGGCCAAGCAGGGCCGCAACCGGCATAATCAGGCGATCCTGCCCTTGAAGGGCAAGATCCTGAACGTCGAGCGCGCCCGCTTCGACCGGATGTTGTCGTCCAAGGAAGTCGGCACGCTGATCCAGGCGATGGGCACCGGCATTCGCGACGATTTCAATCTGGAAAAGCTGCGCTACCACAAGATCGTCATCATGACCGACGCCGACGTCGACGGCGCGCATATCCGCACGTTGCTGCTGACCTTCTTCTATCGCCAGATGCCGCAGATCATCGAGGCGGGGCATCTCTATATCGCCCAGCCGCCGCTCTACAAGGCAACGCGGGGCCGGTCCGAGGTCTACCTCAAGAACGAAGCCGCGCTGGAGCAATATCTGGTCGACAATGGCGTCGAATCGATGGCGCTGGAAACGACCGGCGGGATGCGCTCTGGCGACGATCTGCGTTCGCTGATCGAGCATGGGCGGCGGATGCGCGCCGTGATGCGCTATGTGCCGCGCCGCTACAATCCCGCGATCATCGAAGCGTTGGCGATCAACGGCGCGCTCGATCCGGAACTCAGCCATGAGGCGCAGGCCGAACGGCTGGCGAACACCGTCCGCTGGATGCACGCGCAGGATGAGGAAGGGAGCTGGAGCGGCCGCATCGCTGAGGAAGGCGGCTTCCATTTCGAACGGCTGTGGCGCGGCGTCACCGATCACCACATGATCGAGGCAGGATTCATCGGATCGGCCGAGGCGCGCAAGCTGCACAGTTTCGCGGCGGAGGAAGCGGATAGCTATCGGACTACCAGCCGTCTGGTGACGGCCAAGGCTGCCGCCGCCGCCGAGGAAGCCGGGGACGACGATCTGCCGGTCGCTTCCAAGCGTTCAGTGGCCGTCACGCGGCCGAGCGAATTGCTGGAAGCGATCCTGGCGTCCGGGCGCAAGGGGCTGGCGATCCAGCGCTATAAAGGCCTTGGCGAGATGAATGCCGAGCAATTGTGGGAAACCACGCTGGACCCGGACAATCGATCCATGCTGCGGGTCGAGGTCGAGCAGGCGGATGTCGCTGACGAAATCTTCACCCGCCTGATGGGCGATGTGGTCGAGCCGCGGCGCGAGTTCATCCAGGACAATGCGCTGAACGTCGCCAATCTGGACGTCTGATCTCATGGAGCGGGTCCGTTGCGGCTGGGCCGGGACCGACCCGCTTTATTGCGCCTATCATGACGAGGAATGGGGCGTACCGGAACGCGATTCGCGGATGCTCTGGGAAACGCTGATGCTGGAGGGATTCCAGGCCG
Source organism: Sphingobium sp. TKS (assembly GCF_001563265.1). Classification (NCBI taxonomy): domain Bacteria; kingdom Pseudomonadati; phylum Pseudomonadota; class Alphaproteobacteria; order Sphingomonadales; family Sphingobiaceae; genus Sphingobium; species Sphingobium sp. TKS. The sequence goes on from NZ_CP005083.1 coordinate 50,919, forward strand.
GGCTTAGCTGGATCACCGTCCTGCGCAAGCGGGAGACGTTCCGGTCCGCCTTTGCCGGTTTCGATCCGGACAGGGTAGCCGCCTTTGACGAGGCCGATATCGAGCGGCTGATGGGCGATCCCGGCATCATCCGGGCGCGGGCGAAGATCGAGGCGACGATTCGGGGCGCGCAGATCTTTTGCGCCATGCGCGACCGGCGCGAGGATTTTTCCGCCTATGCCTGGGGCTTTGTCGATGGCGGGCCGATCCGCAATGACGGCGTGACCTTTCCGGCGAAGACCGAGCTGTCCGAAGCGATCTCCAAAGACCTCAAGAAACGCGGCTTCAAATTTGTGGGGCCGACCATCGTCTATGCCTGGATGCAGGCTGTGGGGATGGTGAACGACCATGCCGCGACCTGTTTCCGGCGGGATCAAGTCGCAAAAGCATGAGACGGCTCTGGCCCTTGGCCTTCGCTCTTATGGTGGCGGGCTGTGATGGCGAGAAGGAAGCGCCCGCCGTCAATATGCAGTCTCAGGCTTCCGCACCGATCGTCGTTCAGAACGAGGCGGTGAACCAAGCCGACCAAAATGGCGCGGAAAGGGTTTCACGTGAAACGGACGTGGAACCGGCCCTCGTGCCTCCAGCCTCCGGTCGCCCTGCCAAGGATTATAGGGCGATCGGCACCGAGCCCTTCTGGGCGGTGACGGTGAAGGGATCGACCGCGACATTGGAGCGGCCGGACAGGGCGCCGCTCCGCTACGCGGTTTCGCGCAACGACGACAAGCGGGCGATCCGGTATCTGGGGGATGGCTTTTCAATGACCGTCACTGAAGGACCGTGCAGCGATGGGATGAGCGATGCCGTCTGGTCCGAACGGGTTGCGGTCGCCTTTGGCGAGGGGACGCTGAACGGCTGCGGCGGTTTGCGGGATGATCAAGGTCGGCCTTGAGATGGGCTTGATCCTTCGCCCGCATGGCACGGGGAGGAGGAAGATGTCCGCAAATGGCCAATGCAAGCCATTGAGCGCATCCGTGTTCCTGCGAAGGCAGGAACCCAGTTCTGCCGCTTGTGGATCATCGCACCGTAGGAACTGGGCTCCTGCCTTCGCAGGAGCACGATGCGCTTCAAGAAAAAGCGCTAAGCAGACCGTCCGCCTTCCACCCATTCCGCTCTACGGCGGGCATATCCAGCACGGCATTTCGACAGACGCATATGCAAAAAAAGGGCCGCGTAAAATCATCCACGCAGCCCCTTTTATCCACTATAATCGTTTGCTTTAAGCGGCCTGCTTGCCAGCCTTGTAACGCTCGATCGCTTCCAGCGTGATGCGGCGGGCGTCTTCCGCGCCGCCCCAGGTGCCGATCCGCACCCACTTGGTCTTTTCCAGATCCTTATAGTGGGTGAAGAAATGTTCGATCTGCTCCATCACGATGCCGGGCAGATCGTCCTTTTCATCGACGTCGCTGTAATAAGGGAAGGTCTTGTTGTCGGGCACGCAGACCAGCTTTTCGTCGCCACCGGCTTCATCTTCCAGATTCAGCACGGCGATGGGACGGGCGCGCACGACCGATCCGGGCACGAAGGGCGAGCGGGCGATGACCAGCGCGTCCAGCGGATCGCCATCGGGCGACAGGGTGTGCGGCACGAAGCCGTAATTCGCCGGATAGCGCATCGGCGTATGCAGGATGCGGTCCACGAACAGAGCGCCCGATGCCTTGTCGAACTCATATTTGACAGGTTCCCCGCCGACCGGAACCTCGATGATGACATTCAGGCTGTTGGGTGGATCATCCCCGACCGGGATCAGTTCGATATTCATGGGACTTCAAGCCTTTGTAAACGCGTTGGTCTTCGGGCGATTATGTTTTCGGTTTCAGCAGCCGGTCCAGGCTGCCTTCACCCTCTCCTGTCTTTTCGAGGCGCGGATAGCGCAGGCCGCCGGAATATGCGAGGGTCAAAGTGCGGTAATATTTATCTTGGCGTAGGATGATCTGGAGCGGCTTTCCGGACCTGATCGCGGCCTTGAACACATCGCCCGAATATTCGTCGCCGTTGATCGCGACGATTTTGGAGCCGATGGCGAGGCCCGCCTTGAAGGCTGGGCTGTCCCAGACGACGTTGGAAATCTCGCCGTCATTCTTGACGATCATGCCGATGCCGAAGCTCTGATCGGTGAATTTGCCCGACCCCTCGGCCGCCTTGGTGATGGCGCCCGGCGTGTCGCCATAAACCAGCTTGTAGCCGCCCAGCGCGAAGCCGCCCTTGGGCGTTTCCTTTGTCGTGCTGTCGACATATTTCTGGAAGAAGCCCGCCCAGTCATAGGGCGCGACGCCGTTCAGCGTCTTGATCACGTCGCCGCGATTATAGACGACCTGACCCCAGTCGCCCGGATTGATCCCGAAGAAAGCCTGGGCGAAATCATCCAGCCCCTTGGCGCCCTTGGTCTGCTGACGGATGATCGCATCCGCCTCCAGCCAGATCATCAGGCCTTCGTTGTAATAATCCTCCGACCGCTGCCAGCTCGACCAGCCTTTGGGCCGACGGGCGGAGATGATGGGATCATGGGTGGTGTCCTCCATCGGCCGCCATTCGCGGCCCTTGGCGGTGTCCAGCTTCGCCGCGATATGGGCATAGGCGTCCAGCGTTTCCTGCTTGTTGAACAGGCCTGACCGCGCACCCAGCACATAGCCCCAGAATTGCGTCTGCCCTTCATAGACCCAGAGCAGATTGTCCTGCATCGGCACGTTGAAATCGGGCGTCCACAAAAGGTCCGGGCGGCGGAACTTGCCGTCCCAGCTATGGGTGAATTCGTGCGGCAGCAGGTTGCGGTCCAGCAGCGCGTCGCCATCGCCCCATTTCTTGAAATAGCCCGGCTCGACCTGATTTTCGGAACTGCGGTGATGCTCCAGCCCGATGCCGCCCATCTCGTCGGTGATGGCGAACAGGAAGTCATAATGGTTGAAATGATAGGTGCCGAACAGCGCGCCTGCTTCGTCCACCAGCTTCTTGTGTTTGGCGATCTGGTCGGGCTTGGCATCCAGCTCGTCGGCATCGTCCGCAACGATGTTCAGCGTCACATTATGGCCAAGGTCGACGGGCTTGAAATACCGTCCCGCGAAGACCGGCGAATCCTGCAAGGCTTCATAATCGATCACGTCATAGGCGACCGTCGATCCGGTCTTCTTGCCCCGCAACGCCGTCGCCGCCTGCCAGCCTTCGGGATAGGTCACGGTCGCCTGCACCGGAATCTGGCGCGTATAATAGCCCGCCGGATAGAGCGACACCGACTCCCACTGGATGTTCAGCATCTTGGGCGTCACGACGACCCGGCCCTGATTGGGCTGGGTGGCGGACAGGAACTGGAAGCTTGCGACGACCTGCTTCGTCCCCTGCGGCACGTCGATCACAAAGCCGTAGACGTTGAGCGGATCGCGCTTCCACGCCAGCGGCTTGCCGTCGGCGGTGAAGCTGATGCCGTTGACCTTTTCAATGGCTCCGCGCGGCGCATGATTGCCCGGCAGCCATTGCGGCACCAGCAGCGTCATCGGGCCGGCGGCGGCGACGGGGATCGTCTCCTTGACGCGGAAGATGCGCTGCACCGTGTCGGTGGCGTCGACCTCCAGCTTGATCGTGCCGCCGGGATAGGGAATGTCCTTGGGCGTGGGCGCGGCATTGTCGACCGGCAGCGCCGTCGGCTTGGAGCGGATTGCATCCTGCGCGACCAATGGTCCTGCGATAGCCGTAGAAAGGAAAAGGGCGGCAGCAAGGCTGCGGATCATGAACATCTCCGAAAAAGCTTGTGGTCGAACGACCGTATAACAACAGAATGGCGAGCCAATCCGCTCTCGTCCACCCTGAACAATGCTCGCGACATATTGGGACAAAAAAGCGCGTTTCCTTGAAGCATCTTTATCGTTAAAGGCGCTCCCCCATGGCCAAGATTGAAACGCCGCGTCCGGTGCGCGGCACGCAGGACATGCTGGGCGGCACCACCGAAGCGTTCCAGGAACGTTTCGCGCACGTAGTCGCCACCTTTGAGCGGGTGCGAAAGCTCTATGGATTCCAGCGGGTGGAAGTGCCCGTCTTTGAATCGACGGCGGTGTTTGCCCGGTCGCTGGGCGAAAGCACGGACGTCGTTTCGAAGGAAATGTACACGTTCGAGGATCGCGGCGGCGACAGCATCACCCTGCGCCCCGAATTCACGGCGGGCATTTCACGCGCCTATATCACCGAGGGGTGGCAGCAATATGCGCCGCTGAAAGTCGCGACCCATGGCCCGCTGTTCCGTTACGAGCGCCCGCAAAAGGGCCGCTTCCGCCAGTTCCACCAGCTCGACGCCGAGATCATCGGCGCGGGCGAGCCGGGTGCGGATGTGGAACTGCTGGTTCTGGCGGATCAGTTGCTGCGCGAACTGGGCGTGTCGGAAGGCGTGACGCTCAATCTCAACACGCTGGGCGACGGGCCGAGCCGCGACGCCTGGCGGGCGGCGCTTATCGCGCATTTCGAGGCGCATCGCGACCAGCTTTCCGAAGAGAGCCTGGATCGTTTGCAGCGCAATCCGCTTCGCATCCTCGACAGCAAGGATCCGCGGGATCGCCCGGTGGCCGACAGCGCGCCAGACATCGACGCCTATCTGACCGACGAAGCCCGGACCTTCTTCGAAAAGGTGACGGCGGGCCTCGATGCGGCGGGCGTAGCGTGGGAGCGCAATGCCCGGCTGGTGCGCGGCCTCGATTATTATCGCCACACGGCTTTCGAGTTCATCACCGATCGCCTGGGCGCACAGGGCACTGTGCTCGGCGGCGGGCGTTATGACGGGCTGATCGAAAATCTCGGCGGTCCCTCGACCCCGGCGGTCGGCTGGGCGGCGGGGATCGAGCGGTTGGCGATGCTGGTGGATATGCCGGAGATTGCCGGACCCGCTGTAGCCGTCATTCCCATGGGTGAAGCGGCTGAAATCAAGGCCACCGGCATCGTAGCCGATCTGCGCCGCGCCGGCGTCGCCTGCGACATGGGCTATCGCGGCAATATGAAGAAGCGGATGCAGCGGGCCAATGCCTCGGGTGCGGCCTGGGCGGTGATCCTGGGCGACGACGAGCTGGCGCGGGGCGAGGCGGCTGTCCGCAATCTGGGTACGGGTGAGCAGCAGGCCGTTGCATTGGATGCACTGATCGAGAAGTTCGCGACACTCTGATGCACATTTCCGCCGAACGCATCGCGCAGATCGAGGCGCGCCGGGACGAGGTGCAGGCGTCGATGACGCGCGCCGACCTCGCGCCGGAAGAATTTGTGCGGCTGTCCAAGGAATATGCCGAGATCGAGCCGGTGGCCAAGGCCGCCCATGAGGTCCGCCGCCTGCGCCAGGAACTGAGCGCCCTCGAATATATGGCGGGCGGGGAGGATGCGGATGCCGATCCGCTGATGCGCGAAATGGCGCAGGAGGAGATGCGGCTCATCAAGGCCCAGTTGCCGGACGCCGAACGCGCCCTCGCGCTCCAGCTTCTGCCCAAGGATGCCGCCGATGCGCGCCCCGCCATGCTGGAAATCCGGGCGGGCACAGGCGGCGACGAAGCTGCTCTGTTCGCGGGAGACCTTTTCCGCATGTACCAGCGCTATGCCGATACCCAGGGCTGGAAGATGGAGATGCTCTCCGCCAATGCCTCGGAAGTCGGCGGTTTCAAGGAAGTGGTCGCCAGCGTCACGGGCACCGGCGTCTTCGCCAAGTTGAAGTTCGAAAGCGGCGTCCATCGCGTCCAGCGTGTTCCGGCCACTGAAAGCGGCGGACGCATCCATACTTCGGCGGCGACTGTCGCTGTGCTGCCGGAACCCGAAGAGGTCGACGTCCAGATTGCCGATGGCGACCTCAAGATCGACATCTACCGCGCTTCGGGCGCGGGCGGCCAGCATGTGAACACCACGGACTCCGCCGTGCGCATCACCCACTTGCCGTCCGGTATCGTGGTGATGCAGCAGGACGAACGCTCGCAGCACAAGAACAAGGCCAAGGCCATGCAGGTGCTGCGCGCCCGCATCTATGAAGTGGAACGCGAGCGCGCCCAGAGCGAACAGGCCGGCGCGCGCAAGGCGATGGTCGGTTCGGGCGACCGTTCGGAGCGCATCCGCACCTATAATTTCCCGCAGGGCCGGGTGACGGATCATCGCATCAACCTGACGCTGCACCGCTTGCCCGAAATCCTCGAAGGGCCGGGCCTGTCCGAAGTCATCGACGCGCTGATGGCGGAGGATGAAGCCGCCCGCCTCGCCCAATTGGATGGAGTGGCGTGAGCGTATCCGGCTCCGTCCATATTCCCGAAACCCTCCGCGCCACTAGCGCTCGCCTTGCCCCCATCAGCGGCACGCCGCGTCTGGACGCCGAACTGCTTCTCGCCCATGCGCTCGGGATCGACCGCAACGAGCTGCTGATGCGCCAGCGCGACCTTAGCGTCCCGCCCTGCTTCGAAGCCCTCATCGAACGCCGCCTCACCGGCGAACCCATCGCCTATATCATCGGCATGCGCGATTTCTGGACGATCAGCCTGCATGTGACGCCTGACGTTCTGATTCCCCGCCCGGACACCGAAACGCTGATCGAGGCCGCCGTCGACCATTTCGGCAGGAGGACGCCTGCCCGTATCCTCGACCTCGGCACCGGCTCCGGCGCGCTGCTGCTCGCCGCGCTCAGCCAATGGCCGCAGGCGAGGGGGACCGGGGTAGACATTTCGCCTGCCGCGCTGGCGGTGGCGCAGGGCAATGCCGATTGCCTGGGTCTTGGCGCGCGTGCCGACTTCCGGCTGGGCAACTGGGCGGAGGGGCTGGACGGCCCGTTCGACCTGATCCTCATCAACCCCCCCTATATCGCGCGCGACGTCGTGCTTGCGGGCGATGTCCTTCACGAACCCGAAGGCGCGCTTTTCGCCGGAACGGAGGGGCTGGACGATTATCGCCGGATCGCGCCGATGCTGCCGCGCCTGCTGGCATCGGACGGCATGGCCGCGATCGAGATCGGTTATGACCAGCGGACCAGCGTCTCGGCCTTGCTTGCCGATCAAGGACTTAGCGTTTCGGCGCGCCGCGATCTGGCCGGGCACGACCGCTGTCTGGTCGCGACGCCGGCACCCCTGGCGTGACCGGGTGAAGGATTTGCGCCGACACAAGCTAAAATTGCTTGGTTTATGGCCTGGAAGCCACTACATGGGGCTTAGGGACGGCACTATCCTGAGGATCTGCCCTGTGGGGCTGCGACAAGAAAAGGCCGTTTTCCCGCTCCTTCAAAGTCACGACGGCGCTGCTGCGCAAGCGCCTCTGGCAGGTCAAGGGCATGGGCCGATCGCTCGGCCCCTGTCCGGCGGAGCCTTACCCGGCCTGATGGTCAGGCCGTGCTGAAGGATGGCGACTGAACAGTGTTTTCAGTGAATGATGGCAAAGTGAACGCAAGGATCAGCTCTTGATCAACAACAGGCAGGCCGGCCGCCGCAATCGCGGCCGGAACAACAATAATGGTCGTCCCAATGGTGGCAATCGGGGCGGTGGTGACAACGGCAACCGGATCGACAACCGCGCGCGCGGCAATGCGGCCCAGCTTCTTGAAAAATACAGGAATATGGCTCGCGACGCCCAGATGGCGGGCGATCGGGTGAATGCGGAATATTATCTGCAATTTGCCGACCATTATTTCCGCGTCCTTGCCGATAACCGCGCCCGGCAGGAGGAGCAGCAACAGCGCTTCCGGCCCCGCGATGAAAGCTTCGACGAGAATTTCGACGATTTCGACGGTGGCTATGAAGGCGGCGAGGAAGTGCGCGCCGATCAGGTTCCCGATCGCGGCCAGGACTTTGATCGTCGCCGTGACGAGCCGCGCGACTATCGTGAAGGCCGGAACGACCGCAATCGGCGGGATCGCAATGACCGCAATGATCGCAACGAGCACCGCCGTGAGCGCCCGCCGGTTGAGGAAAGCGTCGTCGAGGAAGCCGTGAAGCAACCCCGGCCTAAGGTTGCTCCCGAACCGGTTGCCGCCGCGCAGCCGGCCCCGGCCCCGGAACCGCAGCCCGAAGCGGAGGCTCCCCGCGCGCGCCGCGGCCGTCCGCGCAAGGCGGCGAAGGAAGAGGGACAGGGCGGTCTGGATCTCGCCGTGCTGCCGCCCTCGATCGCTCGCGCCGACAATGATGCCGAACCCGTCGAGGAAGCGCCGCGCAAGCGCACTCGCCGCGCCCGGCCCGCGGCTGAAGCGGCCGAATAAATCCCGATCCCTGCCCGATGGCGGGATGATGAAAAAAAGGGGACAGTGCTGATGCGCTGTCCCCTTTTTTGTTGTCCTCCGGCACGGCTTTGACGGATCAGGCGACCGGCAACGGACGCGGCCGGTGATTTTCGTCCAGCGCGACGAAGGTGAACAGGCCGCTTGTCAGCTCGACCTTCGTCTCTTGCGGGCCTCGCGTCGCGATGACATCGATCCGGATGGCGACGGACGTGCGCCCCCGCCGTTCCTCATGGGCATAGACCGACACGATATCGCCCAGCAGGATCGGGGCAATGAACGTCATGCTCTCGATCGCCACCGTCGCCACGGCGCCCTGAGCGATCCGCGTGGCTACGATGCCGCCCGCAATATCCATCTGGCTCAGCACCCAGCCGCCAAAGATATGCCCGTTGGCGTTGATGTCCGTGATGTGCGGAACCACGCGCAACACCACTTCGCCCCTTTGTTCAGTCATCACTGGAAACCTCGTCTTTCATCCGGTCGATGACCTGTTCGTCATGCCCCGTTCCGCTCGACAGAAATGCCAATGCCATCAAACCCGTCCCCAGCATGAAGGTCAACCAGACGCCCAATATCGTCGCGATGATCATGTGGATCGGCATGGGCCCCGCCCATAGCCGCAGAAACAGCAAGGCGACCCCCACGCACAGCGCGCCGGCCAGCGCCATCCACCCCATGATCCGACGGAATCGCCGCCAGGCGACCCTTGCAATCTCCGGATCATCAAGGCCTTGTTTGTGCGTCATCCCTTTCCTTTGGGGTGTGAAAGTGGGATCATCAAGGGACTGAGGCATTTAGTCGACAGGGAGGGAGATGGATCATGACGATCGCGGCGATTTTGCAACGCAAGGGACAGGATGTCGTCCAGGCGCAATCGAGCGACACGGTCCTTTCCGTGGTGCAGTTGCTCGCCCAGCGGCGGATCGGCTGCGTGCCGGTGGTGGATGACGGCAAGGTGGTGGGCATCTTTTCCGAGCGCGACCTGGTCTATCGCGTGGCGCAGGAAGGAGCGGCGGTGCTGGAACGCCCCGTGGGCGAGATCATGACCGCCCCGCCGATCACGACCGATGATCGGACTCCCGTCATCCACTGCCTGTCGTTGATGACGAAGCGGCGCATCCGGCACCTGCCCGTCGTGGTCGACGGCGCGCTTGTCGGGCTGGTGTCGATCGGGGATCTTGTGAAGTTCCGCATCGACAGCATCGAATCGGAAGCGGCTTCCCTGCGCGACTATATCCAGACGGCCTGATTCGTTTCAGGCGGGCGCCTGCACCGGCGGCGCCCGCCGCACGACCAGCGCGACCAATTCCAGCAGAGTGCCCCGCGCGCACAGCATCAATGCGGCCAGAAAGGCGAGCCCGCCCGCCGGCACCAATATCCCCAGCCGAATCGGCGCGGCGAGTGGCGGCAATATCCGGTCGACCGCCATCACCGCCGCAGCCATCAAGAGGGAGCAGCCAAGCCCCGGCGCCGCCGCGCGCATCAGGTCGATCAGCCGCAGCCCCATCGGCGCACCCGCCAGCCGGGCGGTGATGAGCGTGAGAATCGGGAAGGCGCAAAGCCATGCCCAGGCCAGGCCGATGGCGCCGAATCGAATCCCGATGAAAAAGGCGGCCGGCATCAGCACCGCGCCCACCGCCGCCACCCGCGCGGTCGTCCCCGGCCTTCCCAGGGCATTGCTGACCGGCGCGAACATCACCTGCAACGTCATGAACGGCATGGCGAGAGCGAGAATCGCGACGAAGGGCGCCATATCCCGCCACTTCGCGCCGAACAGGGTTTCGACCAGCGGCCCGGCCGTCGCCGCCATGCCCAGATAGACCGGGCAGGAAATCAGCAGCAGCAACCGCACCGCCTTGCAGAAGGACCATGCGATTCGCGCCGGGTCCTTCTGCATCCGCGCATAGGCTGGAAAGGCGACGTCATTGAGCGGCGGGATGAATTTGCTGACGAAAATCTGCGTCAGGAACAGCGCTTCGGCATAAAGGCCCAATTGATGCGGCTCCAGCACCCGCCCGCCGATGAAGATATCGGCCTGGCTCTGCACGATCCAGAAAAGCTGGCCGCCCAGCAGCGACGCGCCATAGGCGACCATCGCCCCGGTCCCGCGAAAATCGAAGCTGGGAATCGGCCTGAACCTGGTCGCCAGCACATAGCCTATGCCCTTGACCCAAAACCCCGCAATGGGCGCGAATACCAAGGTCCACACGCCCCAACCCGACAGCGCCCCCGTCAGCGCCACAGCCGCCGAAGCGATGGCCGCGATCAGGTTGACCAGCGCGGGCCGCCGAAAATCCATCGCCCGGCCCATGATCGCCTCGGGAATCGAGATGAAGGGCGTGGATAGATATAGCAGCGCCTGCACGCGCAAGAGCTGCGCGACCATGGGCTGGTCATAATAGCTCGCAGCCAGCGGAGCGACCGCGAGCTGCGCCAGGGCAAGCCCGCCGTTCAGCAACAGCATGATCCCGAACGCCTGCCGCAGCTTATGCGTCTCGATCGTCTCGGACTGCACCAGGGCGCTCACCAGCCCATAGCCATTGAGGAAGGTCGCAAAGTTCAGAATCACCTGAGTCATCGCAAACAGGCCGTAATCGGCCGGATCGAGCAGCCGGATCACCGCCAGAGTCACGATCCAGCTCAGCATTTGCGCCACGATCTGGCTGCCCGATCGCCAGAGAATCGCGCTTCTTATCCTTGTGCCAAAACCGGCGTCGTCCGCGTCGGCGTCCTGCAAACCCATTGTCATTCCCAATTTCTGGAGCGTTGTGTCTCGTGAAACCGCTCTATCGGCCAAGTTCCAAAAAATTCTGAAACAAAAGTGCAAAAAGGGTTTGACGGTTCAGGAAGCCCTCCATATATGCCCGTCTCACCGGACGGGACAGCGCCACTGAGGCACTGGAATGGACGGTCGCCAACATAGACGGACGCCAAGTCCCTCGCACGAAAGTTCGAGGAAGATTGGTTGTCCGCTTCTGATTTTGGTGTGTTCTTTGACATTGTTGATTGATGAAGGGACATGTGGGCGGCGGCTCCGGGTCTTGGCGGCTTTCAGGCGCTGGGTACTCGGTTAAATTTAGCCAGACCTCACAATGTCCTTACGTAACCATGTAAGAAATTTGTGCAGGAATGGCTCCTGAAAATGAGCGGTTCATGTTTGGGCTTATTCCGCCTGGATATGGATCGGACATCAAACTTGAGAGTTTGATCCTGGCTCAGAACGAACGCTGGCGGCATGCCTAATACATGCAAGTCGAACGAGATCTTCGGATCTAGTGGCGCACGGGTGCGTAACGCGTGGGAATCTGCCCTTGGGTTCGGAATAACGTTTGGAAACGAA
>NZ_CP005084.1:0-117500 GCF_001563265.1 Sphingobium sp. TKS
ATGACCCGCGCCGCCAAGACCGAGGTCACCGACCAGTTCGAACTCTTCCTCCCCTATATTGCGGACATGCCGCTGCGCGACCAGCGCGAGATGATGGAGCGCCCCTTCTTCAGCCTCGCCAAGTCGAAGCGGGTCAAGCCGATCGACTATACCTCCCCTGACGGCAAGGCTTGGGTCCATGTCTCGGCCAATCCGGACTATGGCATGGCGACCATCTGGGACGCCGACATATTGATCTATTGCGCTTCGGTCCTGGCCGACATGGCGCGCCGCGGGCTCAACGACATTCCGCGCAAGCTGCATCTCATGCCCTATGACCTGCTGCGCGCTATCCATCGCCCGACCACAGGCCGCGCCTATGAACTGCTCGGCCAGTCGCTCGATCGCCTCGTCTCCACCACGATCAAGACCAATATCCGCGCCGAAAACCGCCGCGAAGCCACCTTTAGCTGGCTCGACGGCTGGACCCAGTTGGTCGACGAACGCACAGAGCGCTCGCGGGGCATGACCATCGAACTCAGCAACTGGTTCTACGAAGGCGTGCTGATGCAGGGCGGCGTGCTCAGCATCGACCGCGCTTATTTCGACCTGACCGGCGGCCGCGAACGCTGGCTCTACAAGGTGGCGCGCAAACATGCGGGCGGGGCAGGGGAGGGGGGTTTCGCCATCTCGATGCCGACCCTGTTCGAAAAGTCCGGGGCCGAAGGCGCCTATCGCCGCTTCAAGTTCGAGATCGCCAAGATAGCCGAACGCGACCCCCTGCCGGGCTATACGGTCGAACTGGAACAGGCCGACGGCAAGCGCGAACCGTCGCTGCGCATGCGCCGTCGCCCGCAGGCCGATCCCTTGCCCACCGCCACATCGGCCCCGCGGACAACAGCAGAGACGCGATCCGTGAACAACCGCAGGACGACGGCCATATCAGCGTCTTCCCCCGCTCCCGCCGGCAAAGAGCCCCTCGTCGATGCCGGCGACATGATCCGCCGGACCTTGGCCGGGCTTTCCGCCAAAGCCAGTGCCGGGGAACTCACAAATGCGACGCTGGCAACCCTGCGCGCCGAATATCCCGGCTGGGATTATCAGACGCTCCATCAGGAATTCCGCGACTGGCTGGACGCCGATCCCGCCCGCACGCCAGTCAATTATCAAAAGGCGTTCATCGGCTTCGTTCGCCGCTTCCACGAAAAGAACCGGCACCGCCTCTAGGCCGTAAACGCTTTGCTCTTCGCTGAATAGCGGTCCCCCAAAATCAAGCCGGGTTTTCCTGAAACACTCCGGCATTACGGCATCGCTGGAACGATCGATATGCGTTCTCATGCTTGAGATTCAGACAGACCTCCGTTTCGGCTATTCATCAGCGCTCCGCCTACAAATCCATGGCCGATCCGCGCCTTCAAACCCGCTCGACGAAGCGATAGGCAAGAAGCGTTCCCGAAGTGTCGGGTTATACCGATAGCAAAGCCAGCTTATGGTCCAGCCGCTCTCCACTCACTCCGCCTGCCGCTGATTTTGAACCTCCTTTCCGGCACCCTTGGCGAATATGATTCAATCTCCAGAACCCCGCCGGCGCAAAACAGCGTCCTTCGACATTCCAGGAACAAGGGTCGCTCCATCAGGAACGTTTTCCCGACATTTCGGGAACGGCATCCCCGACATTTCGGGAACGAACCATCGACCTTATGGGAACGCACCCTGGAACCCGACTCGTGCGATTGCTGCGATTCGCGCGGGATAGCGCGACCTCTAACTCTTTAACTTAACTAGAAACCTTATAACTACAGGGAGATATATGTTCTGGAATTGAGTTGGATAGGCTCTCAAAGGCCCATTCACTCTAACCGGCCTTCGTCAGCTTTTCGACCTGCGCCACCAGCTTCGTCGCACCCTGGTGGGAGATCCCCAGCAACCGGGCGACCGCCATCTTGCGGAGGCCCGGATAGGCCAGTTCCAGACGCATAAGTAAAGGCGCCTTGCTTCGCCGCGTCACCGTCAATTCGGCTGGCAGACGCGCCAGCTTCGCCTCAAGCCGGTCCAGTTCAGTCAACCCCTGTCCCGCTTGGCGAGCGACCATGGCAGCGATCTGCCCCGTCAATAGATCAACATCATCCGGCAGGAACCGCGGCAAGGCGACCAACGAGGGCAAGCGGCGCAAGCTCAGCCCGGTCGCCGCAAACGCGCCAGGAAGATGGCAAGCGAGAATCCATCCCATGTCGAACCGCCGCGGCTCGATACGCCATTGTCGCCCGTCCACGGTGGTCACCAGCTGGCCTTCGGTGACTGGCGTGTCGAGGCTCGCTCGAACATCGATCAGGCGCTGAGCGATCGCGTGAAAGGAAGCTGTAGGGTAGGGCGCCTCCAACAGCATCTGGGCCATGCGCCAGGCAGGGCCGAAGCGCACCAAGTCCTCGGCCGCCCATAGATCGGCTTCCTTCCGGTCGTCGAGCAGGGTTCGGGATATATTGAGCGTCGCCCGAACGATCGGATCATCACCATCCGCCGCGGAAAGGGCGAAATGGAACAAAGCCGCGATCGATAAAGGATCGTTCAGCCCCTCGCTATGCCGGGGCGGCGGCGTTCGTCCGCAAATCCAGTTTTGAAGGTCGGTAACCCCAATGGGAACGCCCGCAAAACTGGCCAGGGCCGCCGCCCCCTTCAATCTAGCCCTGGCTAGCCAGATGTCCGCTGCCGGGCTGTTGCAGAGCCGTCCGTCGAGTCGACCGAGGAGAAGCAGGGCGTGATCCGGTGAAGAAGAAAAATCCTGCATTTTCTAGGCATAGTGCAAGAAGCCCTACAACTAAAGAGCATGGTTGGTTGTATTGACTATGAGTCTATCGGAGGGGAAAGGGAGGAGCATGGGAACTATGCCTTGGCGGCGTCCGGCAAACGGATATCTCCATGCCATAATAACTCCGTCACCGCCAGCCTTTCAATTAACGCTAGATCAGGCGAACGGACAGGGCGACTGCAGTTCTTTGCTAAAAGGACCGGTCGAGATCCAGTGATCGCGTCGTGAAGGGTCTCCTCTGTTAGGTAACAAAGGCGGGGAGGGGCGAGAAGAACTATCTGCGCCCGGTCATGGAAGGAGAAACGAGGAATTGCCAATTTGCTCCTAGGAGGCTCGCCAGGCGTCGACAGGGCGCTTTTGGCATGCTGCTATGGAAACCTTTCCTTTTCCTTCTCAGGAAGCCTCTGGCGCTGCCTAATTTTTAGGCAGACCAGACTCGAATTTAGAATATTATGCTATGGTGCAGACATCAGAACCCAAGGGTTGGATGTTCGATCGAGGCCAAGCATCGCCGTCCGCAGAAAACAGCCACCCATGAACCGATAAATGGCAAGGCTATGGCATATCTTTGTCGATTCTCCCCTCAGTTCGACTTCGGCGGCTGCGTTAAACATTCACACCAAGATCCATTCGCCCGTATGCTGCCATATGTCTTTAAGGGCTTAATTCGCGGGGTTCCTGGCAGCTTCTGGAATATGCGGCAACGCGAGTTTCAAATATCCCATTGTGTCAGGCAGCGAGCAATCGCTGCGTCAGCACTCCTCTAGACGAAGTCGTATTTGTAGGTCTGTGAGAATTATTAATCCACCGGTTTGTCGGTTTGTATTCGTTGGATATATTCGCCCCGGATTGAGGTCTTATAGCTTCTCCGGGAACAGGGCTAACGCCGAGCAAGCAAGATGAGGTGATTTCACCGGATGCTTATCCGCCTCTTTGGCTGGAAGTGATCAAGCCGCGACTGGATCAATATGCCGGGGATAACAGGCAATTAAATTTTTGAACGAGATGAATACAATATTCGTATTTTATACCACAGTGTTTATCCATCATATAATGAAACTGGGGTAATCGTAGATACATATGTCATCGTAAAAACTGTTCGGGATATCGATTTGATGGATAGTCCAGGCGCGTTCACATCTCTCGCGAAGTATAGGGCAAGAGGCATATGAGGTCTAAACCGTCATCGCTTATGTCCTCCGCCTAGGTGGAGTGGGATATGTAAGGTGACATAATCGCATCCGCAGAACTGCTCTGAGGGAACGACCTTGTCTTGTGGTCCAGGCATCGTCTCTATGCATCTCGGATCGGAGGGTTTCGACAATCTTGGACACCGGCAATATAAGCAGGGCATTACTTTACAGGCTTAACCAGAGTGACCTCGATCATGGAGAGGTGTCGTTATTGCCGTTTAAAAGTGCGGAGTTGAACAGGGGGCAATCTCATACAAGGCGGTGATCCAAACCAAGTTTAAAGCCACTGTTGATAGCCATGCTCCGGGACAGAAAAACGCCCCAACCAGCAATAGCTGGTTGGGGCGTGATCTTGATCGGCGCTTTAAGAGGCTCGATAATCAGGCCGTTTGAGGCGTAGCCGCTTTGGGGGCAGGCTTTGCAGCCGGTTTTTTCTTGGCGGCCTTGGCAGGCGTTGCAGGCTTGTCGCCAGCCGCTGCCTTGTCGGCAGGCTTAACCCCTGCCGGAGCTGCATCCTTTTTAGGAGCGGCCGACGTGGCGATCGACAGGCGCTTGCGCGACGCTGCTGCCTTTGCTGCCGGAGCCTTGGCAGGAACGGTTTTGGCAGCAGGAGCCTTGGCCTCCACGGACTTCGCGGCAGGAGCCTTCGCTTCGGCCTGTTTTGCTTTTGCTGCTGGGGTCTTCGTGTCGGCGGCCTTGGCAGGCGCTTTTGCTGCAGCGGATTTCCCAGCAGGCGCCGGCTTGGTCACCGCAGTCTTCGGAGCTGCCGGCGCGGCGGCTGGCTCGGGCGCCTTCTTGGCGTTCACCGGCTTGCGGCCAAGACCCAGCTTGGTGGCGACTGCGCGCCGCGCTTCCGAATAGTTGGGCGCGACCAGCGGATAGGATTTCGGCAGGCCATAGCGTTCGCGATAATCATTGGGCGTCAGGCCATGGCTGGCGAGATGGCGCTTCAACGTCTTGTACGGCTTGCCGTCGATCATGCTCAGAATATGATCGGGCGAGGACAAGCTTTTGCGCACGGAAACGGCCGGCGTGTAAGTCGGCGCCGATGCCTCGGCGGGCTTCGCAGCCAGATCATCAGTCAAGGCCAGGCGCGTGGTTCGAATGAGGTCGGCAAGACCTTCGCTCCCGACATTATTGTTGGAGACAAAGGCGCTCACCAGCTGAACAGTGAGCGTCGTGATGTCAGGCTGGTTGTTTTCAGACATTGGCCCCGCTTCCCATCTTTGAGTAATAGAAACGGCCTTTTGCGCGGTTTTGCGTAAAATGTAAATCCGAAACGATTGAAACAGCGCTATTCAGTGCTTTTGTAAAGGAACAAACAACCTTGTTGTTTCGAGATGGCACACCGGCTGGCCTCCAAACTTGCCTCTACCAGTTGTCGACTTTCCGGCCGGAATTCGACAGTTCCGGCCCGCTGACGCGATGGTTTGCGCGGGGAAATGCGGGCTGTGGACTATATTCGTTTTCAGCATGACAATGCTGAAAACGAATATGCGGATATTTTGATGCCATGAGATCTATTCCTGTCCAACGCATCCGTTCAGGCGAAAAAAAGGCCGATCTTTCGACCGGCCTATTGAGTTTAGGAGAGGATGCCTGAAAGGCACCCGCCAAATGGCGGTCCGAGCCCATTATGGCAAATACGAAGCGCGGTGATGTGATTGCGTCCGATGCAATCCGGTGCATTCAGCCGGCATCGTGCGCCATTGCGGCACCGGCAAAGATCATGGGCTTTTGGAGGAGGGGAGGGGCAGGCTCCATCCTGCCGTGATGGCGCGCGCCCCGCCCAAGCGGCAGGGGCGCGCCAGTCGATCAAGAAAGGATCTCGCCTGGTCGTCCAGGCCGATCCTTCCGATCTTTTCATCGGCGGCCGATCGTCGCCGCCGAAGACCGGCTTAGCCGTTCAACTGGTCCTTCACGGCCTTCGCCGGGGTGAAGGTCAGCTTCTTGGAAGCGGCGATCTGGATCACGGCGCCGGTCGAAGGATTGCGGCCTTCGCGAGCGGGCTGGTCCTTGACCTTGAACTTGCCAAATCCGTTCAGCGAAACTTCGTCGCCCTTCGCGGCGGCACCGGCGATCGCGGCGAAAACGCCGTCGACATATTTGCGCGCGTCGGCCTTGGTCAGGCCATGATCGGCGGCCAGTGCTTCGGCGAGTTCAGTATTGTTCATGATGATCTCCCTTTCGTGGACGGATGGTCTTAACCTGTCTCTTCGCGCTCAACTAGTCCCTTTGCGACCGGATATCAGCGAAAATCAGCGTTAAAATCGCGTCATTCCGGCTTTTTGGCTCTGAATCGGGCGTGGTCGGCGTCGTTCGGGCGCTTTCCCTCCCGGATCGCGACTCTGTCGCCTGATTTGAGCGGGTCCAGGCAAGGGGCTGTTTTCGTCCTCTTAGAACCCCGGCCGGGGGGTGTTGCTCCGGTTTCGCCAAAATGGGCGCAATTGTCGCGACGGCCTGCCGCCGTCCGGTTGCCCGGTGACCGGCAAATGCCCGTTTTCGTCTTTTACGAAAGCTTGCGAATATCACCGATCCGGTCCCGGTTGCAGGTGAAGGCCGCGCCATTTTCTCCCATCCTTCCTTCAGGGCGGCCGCTTTGGCGTCCAAGGTGGCATGGGACGATGTGGCAGCAGATCATGGCGGGGATGACGCTGCGCAAGCGCGCTGCGCGGGGGATTGCGATTGGCCTGGGCCTGATGCTGGCGGCCCCGGCGCTGGCGCAGGATGGGCCGGGGCAAACGGGCACGGCGCCGATCATCGAGCGTGACCGCACGGATCGGCTGGAGCCGCAAATCGCGCCCCCGCCTGCCGCTGCACCCCGTCCGGCGCCGTCGATCGAGGGCGCGCCTGCAGGGGCGTCCGCCAGCTTCGCCGTGCTGACCCGGCTCCATTATAGCGGGACGACGCTGCCCTCCGCGCGGCTGGATGCCGTCACGGCATCCTATATTGGCCAGCCCCTGAGCGGCGAGACGTTGCAGGCGATCGCCAATGCGATCAGTGCCGTTTACGCAAAGAGCGACATTGCCTTCTATTCCGTCTCCATCCCCCCGCAGGTGCCCATCGGCGGCGTCCTGACCATCCGGCTAGTGGAGGGTCAGGTGAGGGATTATCGGCTGGCGGGCATGTCGCCCAGCATGCCGGCCGGCCTGATCGCCGCGCATATGCGCCGTCTGATGCGCGATGCGCCGCTGCGCAAGAGCAGGCTGGAACGGACGCTGTCTCTGCTGCGCGACATTCCGGGGCAGACAGTCGATGCCCGGCTTCGGCAGTCGGGCGCGTCGGGCGACCTTCTGATCGACCTGATCGTCAAGCGCAAGCAAGTGCAGGTCGGGCTGACGATCGACAATAGCGGCGTCAGCAATGTCGTGGATGGCGTGCAGGCGCAGATGTCCGTCACGGTCAACGGCATGGCGCGGGAAGGCGACAGCACACGAATGTCCGGTTATCTGCCCTTCTATCCCGACCGTTATCAATATTATTCGCTCAGCCACAGCACGCCGATCGGCAGCAATGGCCTGACGTTGAGCGCGCAGGCCGCCCATGTGCAGACCCGATCACGCAACAGCAGGACGAAGGGCGAAGCGACACTGGCCGGGCTGACGTTAAGCTATCCCATCTTGCGGTCGGCCAAGTCCAATCTATCGGTCACGGCGTCAGTCGACGGCATCGACAGCGACAATTATTTTCTCGACATCCGCTTTGGCGATTACCGATCGAGGGCGTTGCGTCTGGGCGCATCCTGGTCCCACGCCGATGCGACGAGCGGTTATGCGCTTTCGGCGGTGGTCAGCCAAGGGCTGAATGCGCTGGGCGCCAGACCCTTTGCCGGCTTTTCCGAAACAGGCTTCACCAAGATCAATGTTCAGGCCATCGCAGTGAAGGGGATCAGCCGGAAACTCAGCCTCAGGACTTCGATCAAAGGACAATATTCGAAAGACGATCTGCCAGTAACGGAACGCTTCCCGCTTGGCGGCCGGGGCGCGGGCATGGCCTTCCGCACCGGAACGCTGACGGCGGAACAGGCGGTCGCGGGCAGCGCGGAACTCACATGGTCGCTGCCCGCCCGATCACCGTTGCTGAAGGCGAGCGCGCTGTTCATTGCCTTCGACGGCGCGCTGGCGCGCAGCACGGCGCGGCCCGTCTATCGTCTCGCGGCGCAGGACTATAGTCTCGCATCGGCGGGGGGTGGGGTACGGCTGGGCCTAGGGCCGAAATGGCGCGTCAGCGCGGAGGTGGCCGTGCCGGTGAAGCGCCCCGATCCGGCCTATAGCCGCAAGGCACGTTTTTTCTTCGGGGTAGGGCGGGCGTTTTGATCCGCCTTTTTTTGCGAATACGCAAAAACACATGCGCAGGAAGTATGACGATGAACAATGTGTGGGAGGTTTGGCCGTCGGCGCTGACCGGAGCGGAATGCGACGCGATCGTCAAGCGAGCGGCGCTTTATGCGCCGGAAAGCGCGACCGTTGGCTTCGCGCAGGGCGCGCGTAGCGATCATGCCTATCGGTCCTCCACCATAAGCTGGCTGGATGTTCACCGCGACAAGGATATCGTCGACCGCCTGATGCAGTTCATTCATTCGTCCAACCGCACCAATTTCGGGATCGATATCGCAGGGCCGTATGACCTGCAATATACCGAATATCATGGCCGGGCGCAGGGCAAATATGACTGGCATCAGGATGTCTGGCAGGAATCCTCCCGTCCCTTCGACCGCAAGCTGTCGGTGGTGGTGCAATTGTCCGATCCGGAGGACTATGAGGGTGGAGCCTTCGAATTTTTCGGTCTTCAGCAGCCAGGCGTGAATTTCGCGCCGCGGGGCAGCATGTTGATCTTCCCCTCCTTCCTCCAGCATCGCGTCCTGCCCGTGACCAAAGGCGTGCGGCGCAGCCTGGTGAGCTGGGTCGAAGGGCCAAGATGGCGATGAGCTGCCGCTGACGGCCTGATCACTCTCTCCCCTGTCATTTCGATAGACCAACCTGGTCGTCGGCTGAATGCGGCGACCGGAATGCTCGCGCACGGCCCGATGCGCCTATGCGGTCTTCTTGAGCATATCCGGCTAAGCGGCGCTCTATTGAGAGACCGGCCGATGTTAGATTGCGGCATAGTCGCTGCGCGACGTCTATGCCCGCGGCGGGTCCAAGACTGGCGATAGGTGCTTCCACAATAGCGATTACGTCCATCTCGACGAAATCGAATGAGAATGAACCGTTCCGGAAGAAAGCAGATGAAAATCGATTTTCTTGCTCAACGGCTCATTTTGCGAATGTGGAGCCTTTGCGAAGGCCAAAAATGAGATGTCGTCGGGAAGTTCCTTATGCTGTAACCGGCTTTGCGCATATGGTGATGTCTTGTTGCGCGCTCTGATGGAACGGATTTGGAACCGGGAATATATTCCAACCAGACCGGTTTCTTCTTGACGAGGCGATAAGGACTGTCCGGCTTAACTTGCCCCCTGTTGCGATCTGCTCGCAGAAAAACAGGGAGTCTTGCAATGCCACGTTATGGATCGGTCCGATCGGGAAGGCACTATTTGTTGTGCGCCACGGCGATACCTCTTCTTTTGCTCAGTGCCTGTGCCGATGGAGTGGGGTTTGACATAGGAGCGGGGGGTGGGGGCCAATCCCCGTCCGGCCCCAGCGGACCCACCGGCCCGACCAACCCCTCCGGCCCGAGTGGCCCCACTGGCCCCAGCGGTCCAACCGGGCCTGCCGGTCCTTCTGGTCCCGGCGGTCCGACTGGTCCCTCCAGCCCGACGGGCCCTGCCGGTCCCACTGGTCCCGGTGGTCCGACCGGACCAGGCGGTCCTACTGGTCCTGCCGGCCCGACAGGTCCTGGTGGTCCCACCGGTCCGACCAGCCCGGTCGGCCCCACGGCCAGCGGATCGATCATTGGAGCGTCCGTAGGCAATCTGCCTGTCGTTGGTCCCACCGGCACTGGCTCGCTGATCGGCGTCAATGTGCTGCCGGGTGAAACGCCCGCGACGGGCAGCGTGGCGACGGTCGATCTGCTGACGGGGGATGGCACGGTTGCGCAGGTCGCTCTGCCGACCACCCCCCAAAGCGTGCAGCAGGGTTTGGCGCCCGTAGGCACTCTTGCCGGAACCCTGCTCGGCGCCCCGGCCGGAGGGGCTGTGACGCAACTCACCGACGGTCTTTCACCGACGGTGGCGGCTGTCACCTCCGCCGTTGGCCAGCTCGCCACGCCGCTGCTTGGGACAGTCAACGGGGCGCTGTCGCCCGCCACTGATCCGCTGGTTGGTGACAATGGCGTTCTCGCCCCTGTGACAGGGTTGGTCGAAAATGCGGTCGGCGGCCTGACGGGCGTGCTGGGCGGCGTCGGCGGGGATCCCTCCGCCGCGCCGGGCGGGCCGCTCGTCGGCGCGAATGTCGGCGGCAATGCGCTGACCGGCGCCCCCACTGCCGATACGCTGGTCGGGGTCAATCTGCTGCCATCCGAAGGCGGGGCGGTGGCCGGACAATTGGCAACGGTCGGTATCCTGTCGCAGGGCAATCTGGTCGATGTGGCCGTGCCGACGACGGCTGCCGGGGTCGAGGCTGGATTGCAGCCGGTCGGCAATCTCGCAGGCGGCATATTGGGACCGCAAGCTGGAACGACCGTCAACCAGGTTACTGGCGCAGTAGCTCCCGTGGTCGCGACCGTCACCAGCACGGTCGACAGCGTCGCCGCGCCGCTGCTCGACACCGTCAACAGCCTGGCCCCAACGCTGCCCGGAGGAGAGAGCGGGGGGCCGCTCGCGCCGGTAACGGGCGTGGTCGATGGCTTGCTGGGCGCGGGACAGGGGACCGGCGATGCCCTTGCCCCCGTCACGGGCCTGTTGAACGGGGCTCTCACCCCGGCGACCGGATCGGGCCAGACGACCGCTCCTGTGACCGGCCTGCTCGGCGGACTGCTTGGAGGTAACTGACGCTGGTGCGCGGTCCGGCATGGTCCTCATGCATGGCGGACTGCGCGCCGACGATGCTCTCCCCCATTAGCCCCCGGGGGAAGGGCGGGGGCGAGGAGGCAGTGGGCGCACTGCCTCCTCAAACCCTCAAGCGCCAGGCCGGGAGGCTTTTGCGCACACGCAAAAATTTTCGCCAAAGGGGAATTCCATCTTGTCGAACCGTCTTTTTCCGATCCGTCGTTTGATCCAGAGCGTTGTCGCGCTGCTGTTGCTCGCTACTCAGCCCGCCATTGCCGATCCCTATGCGCCCTATGCCGCAACGCCCGGTGAGGCAGCGGTCGGCGCGATGCTGGATGCGATGCCTGGCGCGGCCACCAGCGACCGTGCTGCCATGCTGGCGTCGATCGATGCCCTGCCGACGGCGACGGCGCGGGCCGATGCGCTGGGTCAGCTTTCGCCGCGCAGCTATTCCCTGCTGCCCCGCCTGTCGATCCAGTCGATGGACGCCGCCGACCGCGAGATCCGCTCCTGGCTTGCCGAGCGACGCAGCATCGCCATCGACGCGCCCGCCAGCGTTCCGGTGAGCGGCGATCGCACCATCACCATGATGCTGACCGGCGGCGTCAAGCAGGCGACATATAAAGGCCGCATCGACCGGCCGGAGGTGGAGTCCGACAGCCGGTCGCTGCGCTTCGCCATCGACGTGAAGCCGGTGCACGGCCTGATCGTCGGCGCGTCGCTGGGCATTGACGGCATCGATGCCCAACTCGATCCGGCGCAGCGCCCGCGCATCAGCCAGTTCAACAGCATGATCGGTCCCTATGTCAGCTATAGCAACGGCCGTTTCTACGCCGATGCGACGGCATCCTATACGCTGTCCGAATATAAGTTGCGGCGCCTGATCAGCTGGCCGGGCTTTACCGGCCGGATGGTGGCGCCGGTCGATGGCGACGGCTGGGCTGCTTCGGGCGAAGCGGGCGCCATGGTTCGCGCAGGGGCGGTCCGGATACAGCCCTTTGCCGGTCTGCATTACCGCTATGCCGATGTGAGCGGCTTTAAGGAAAATGGCGCCGACGCCGCGCTTGAGGTGGCCGCGTTCCGCACAAAATCGCTGCGCGGCGCTTTAGGCGCGCGCGCCTCCGTCAATGTCGCGAAGGGCGGCTGGACGCTGCGCCCCTCGGTTGAGGCGCAATGGCAGCGCGAATTGCGCAGCCGGCCCGACAGCCGGATCGAGGCCCGCTTCGCCACTCGTGACCTGCCGATCTTCACGCTGCGCCCCACGCGGCTGGCGCGCGATGCGGGCCTGGTCAATGCCGGGATCAGCGCAACCTGGAACAGCCGCACGTCCGTCCGGCTGGGTTATGCGGGCGAGTTCAGCTCCGACCGCCACGTCCATGCCGCAACGCTGACAGTGGGCCGCCGCTTCTAGAGCATCGTGCGGGAAAGTGGGAACCGGTTTTCCGCTTAAAACGATGCGACAACAAGGAATTAGAGCGCGCGCCCTGCGTCCGATTTAGCGCAGCGCGCTCTAGGGAGGACAATGGATTGCTCCAAAACGAACCGGGTTTTCCGCCACAACCGCGCTTATCCGGCTATTGCGCACCCACGCTACGCAAAAAGGAGTGATCCATGGCCCGCTTTATCCGCGACATATTGGCGACCCTGGCCCATGAGCCCGCCGCCAAAGCCCCCGCCGATGAGGAGCAACTGAGCCGTCTCGATGAACGACTGGCGCATTTTGCTGACAAGGGCGCGGGATCGCGGGGGGCGATTTCGGTCCAGCCGGACGAATGTTCGGTCTGGGACGGCAATCCGCGTGACCAGCCGGGGCTGACCGCCGATAGCTGCCGCTCGCTGATCGATTCCATCGCCAGCGAGGGCGGCAACCGCATCCCCGTTCTGGTGCGTCTCAATCCGCCGGGTTCGGACCGGCCCTATCAGCTTCTGGTCGGCAGCCGCCGCCGTTTCGCGGTGGACTGGCTCAACCATAATGGGCGGCCGGAATTGCGACTGGCGGCTTTGGTCGTCGACCTGTCCGACGAGGAAGCCTTCCGCCTGGCCGATATCGAAAATCGCGAGCGGGCGGACATCAGCGAACTGGACCGGGCGCGCAGTTATCAGCATGCGGTCGACCGCTTCTATGGCGGGGTGCAATCGCGCATGGCCGAGGCGCTGAATCTGTCGAACAGCCAGTTGAGCCGCTTGCTCGCTTTGGCGCAATTGCCCGAGGAGGTGGTCAATGCCTTCGCCACCAAGGACGAATTGCGGGTGCGCTATTCGGAACTGCTGACCCCGCTGTTGCGCCGCCACGACCAGCGCGGGCGGATGATTGCCGAAGCGCAACTGATCGGGGAGCAACAGCAGGCGCTCGCCCGCGAAGGCGATCGCATGATCCCGCCTGCCACGGTGCTGGCGCGGCTGCGCGAAGCCGCCATGCCCCAAGCGCCGGAGGAAACCCGCGACATTGCGATCATCGCGGGCGGCGCGCGCATCGGTCGCGCCAAGCCCGGCCGCAGCGGCGCCCTGACGATCGACCTCAGCATATCGGAGGATGCCGATCTGGACGAGTTGCTGGCCCGGCTGCGTGAAACCATCGTCGCGGTACGCGCTGCTCCGATGGTGGCCTAGGCTGCGCCGATAGCAGGGCTAAGGTGCCGACCGCCGTTATACCGAGCGAGGTGGGCAGACTTTGCGTACACGCAAAACCGATGAGGCTTCATCCTCAAGGATTGGAACGGGACGGGGCGGCGGTGTCCTTCTGACCATAGGTGGCAGCAAGATAGGCGGCGATGCGTGCCGCATCAGCGGGTTCGATCGGCGCGCCATAGACCTTGACCATCTTGGTTACGCTGTCGTTCCAGAACTGCGCGCCCTTGCCGCGAGGCTGGCTGGTTACATAGTCCAGCGAGTGACAGGCGGAGCAAGTCGTTGCCGCCAATTCCACATCGGGACCGGGCAGCAGGGCGATCGGCCGCTCGTCAGGCAGTCGATAGCCCGCTGCGGCTGCGCCGGTGGCAAAGAGCAGGGCGATGGGGAGCAGCGCTTTCATAGGGCGACGATCTCCACGGCTTCGACGACGTTGCGCATATAGCCGGCGGGTTGCCAGCGGGGCTCCAACGGCTGGACCTCTCCCGACCGGCTGGTGGCGCGGACCAGAATGCGGTGGCGGCCGGGTGGCAGGCTTTGCGACAATTGCCAGGGGCGGAAGCTGTAACGGCCCAGATCCTCGCCCAGTGCCGCCTGCTGCCAGCTTTGGCCGCCATCGGACGATATGTCGACGCGTGCAATCCCTGTCCCGCCGTCGAAGGCGATGCCCGACAGCAACATCGGTCTTCCCGCGGCGATCTGCGCGTTGGGCGCATGGCTGGTGAGAAAGGAGCGAATGTTGAGGCGGCCGATCGGACGGGTCTTGTCGGGCTTGCCGCCGGGCGTCACGCAAGCACAGTCATTGT
The DNA here is from genome assembly GCF_001563265.1 of Sphingobium sp. TKS. Lineage (NCBI taxonomy): Bacteria > Pseudomonadati > Pseudomonadota > Alphaproteobacteria > Sphingomonadales > Sphingobiaceae > Sphingobium > Sphingobium sp. TKS. Next base: position 14,338 of record NZ_CP005084.1, read on the forward strand.
CGGGAATACGATAGGCCGTCTTCATCCAATAGCCGTCATAAGCCGCATCGACGACGTTGATCTCATTCAGATGCTTGACCCAATAGGTGCCGTAATGTCCCGGCACGACCAATCGCAGCGGATAGCCGTTGAGAAAAGGCAGGTCGGCACCGTTCATCGCCCAGGCGATCATCACCTCGCCGTCGCGGGCATGGTCGATATCCAGCGCCTTGATGAAATCGGGAACGCCCTCAGCTTGGGGATTGTCGAGGCCGTTGAAAGTCACTTGCCGGGCGCCCGCCCGAACGCCTGCTTGATCGAGCAGCGCGCGCAGCGGAACGCCGCGCCAGCGGGCATTGCCCATCGCGCCATTGCCAAGCTGGCCACCGCCGACCCGCGGTTCGAAAAAGCCGCGCCCATTGCCGGAACATTGGTTGACCGCGACGATTTCCTGGACCGGGAAGTCGCGCTTCAATTCCGTGAGCGAGAGGGAGAGCGGCCTGTCGACATGTCCCCCGATCGCAAGCCGGAACTGCCGCGCATCGATGGCGAGCGGCAGGTCCGAAAGATGATAGCGGACGAAAAAGGCGTCATTGGGCGTGATCGGCCCTTCGTTGAACAGCGCCAAAGGCGTCTCGAGCTGTGGTGGCCGGGTGGTGAGACGGATGAGCGGACGCTTTTGCGGATAGCGGACAAGGGGACGCTCGCCATTGGCAAAGGGCAGGGTGATATGCCCTTCGTTCGCCCGGCCCCAAAGGGATGTCGGCCATAACGCGCCCGCCATGGCCGTGATGAGTCCGCGCCGGTTAATGCTTTCCATGCTTCGTCCTCCCATTATGGCTGTCCGGTCGTGGACCAACTTCCCTGCTGACGATCGGAAGCCGGTGACATGGTGCGCAGGCTGGCCTCGTCTCTTTTTGCGCCTATCGAATTTGACGGATCGTCGGGGCGGGCGCTTCGACGATGCTTCCTGGTGGGACATCCTGCCGGAGCCAGAGATTGCCGCCGATGCGGGAGCCCGCGCCGATCTTCACCCGCCCGATGACGCTGGTATTGGCGTGGATGACGACATCGTCTTCGATGATGGGATGCCGCAAAATATCGTGATGGCCCTCGACATCCGGATCGCCGCCAAGCGTGACGCCCTGATAGAGCCGCACCCGGTCCCCGATGATCGTCGTTTCCCCGATCACGACGCCCGTTCCATGATCGATGAAGAAGCTGCGGCCAATGGTCGCACCGGGATGAATGTCGATCCCCGTGCGTTCATGCGCAATCTCCGCGATGACCCGGGCCACCAGCGGCGCGCCCAATGTGTAGAGAAGATGGGCGATGCGATGATGGATCACGGCGGTCAGCGACGGATAGGCGAGCAGCACTTCATCCACGCTGCGCGCAGCGGGATCGGCGGCGTAGCCCGCCTCCACATCGGTATCGAGCAGGCGGCGGATGGCCGGCAGCCGGGCGGCGAATATGCCGATCGTCCGATCGACGTCGATCGCAATGGCCTGCTGATCGCTGTCGGGTTCGTGATAGCCGCGTTCCAGCCTGATCTGCGCGGCGAGCTGCGACAGCGTGGATTCCAGAGCGGCCGCCACATAATTATTCTCATTCTGGGCGGTCAGTTCCGGCGGGCCGAAACGCAGCGGGAAAAGGGCGATCGCCAACTCGCGGGAGATGCGTTGAAGCGCCTGGCGTGAAGGAAAATAGACGCCCTGTTCGGCGTGGCGCGCATGCCCGGCGCGCCAGTCCAGCCGCGCCTGGAGCAGCCCCTCGACGACGAGGTCGATCTGCCGGGGGAATTCGATGCCTTTGTCGGACGGTGCATGTTCGAATGTAATGTTCATTTTGCTTCCGGATGAAAACCCAAGGCCGCCTATATCTACCATTAAGATAGTAAAAAGGAGAGGGTTTATCCATTGTCGGGTGAAGCTCTGGTTTCAGCCGCCATTTCCCGGAGCCGGTCGAGGCAGGCGACGGCAATTTTCCGCCCAAGGCATCGTCCAGCGGTAGCAGAATGTTCTGGAAGCGGGGCGCCCGCTCCTCGCCGGACATGCCGATGTGTCAGCTTTCCAGGAAAGAGAGAATCACCCCCGCCAGCGCCTCAGGCGCTTCCAGCGGCGCGAGGTGCGCGGCCTCCAGCAATATATGTGTCGCGCCGGGGATGCGTGCGACCAGATGTTCGCCATGGCCAGCGAACGGCGTCGATGTATCGCGGGCGCCGGTGACGACGCGCGTGGGGCAGGCAATTCCCGCGATCCGATCGGCCAGATCCATGTCGCGGATCGCCGCGCCGCATCCGGCATAGCCTTGCGGGTCCATGGCGATGAGTTGGCGGCGCACGGCCTCGAAAACGGCTGGTTCGGCGGCATCGGACAGGAAACGCCCCATGGCAAGGTCGGCGATGGCGGCCATGCCCTCGCCCCTCACCTTGGCGATGCGGTCGTTCCAGGATGCGCCGTCCATCGTCGCCGAGGTGCAGATGGGCAGCAGCTTCTCGATCCGGCCGGGCGCCCCCAGGGCGAGTTCCATCCCGACCATGCCGCCCAGAGACACGCCCGCAAGCGAGAAACGATCAAGGCCGGCGGCATCGGCAACCGCCAGCACATCGTTTGCCAGCATCGCCAGCGAATAATCGCCCGGATCGGCGGTGGATGCGCCATGGCCACGCATGTCGATCCGCAACAAGGCGAAGCGGCTCCGCAGATGGGGCAGCAGCGCGTCCCAGAGGTCCATGTCGGTCCCGATCGAATTGAGCAGGATGAGCGCAGGAGCATCGTCGCGTCCGTCGACTTTCCAGTAGAGGCGGGCGCCGGGGCGCTGGGTGAAGGCCATGCTCAGTCCTCCGGCGCGATAGCGACGCGCAGGCCATCCAGCGCGGCGGTCATCATGATCTGGCATGACAGGCGTGATCGCGCCATGCGGTGATCGGAGGAGTCGAGCAGATCGTCCTCGTCGCCGCTGGCCGCGCCGACCGCGCCGCTCCAGACCTCATCCACGAATATATGGCAGGTGGCGCAGGAACAGCAGCCGCCGCATAGAGCCAGCAGTTCATCGAAGCCATTGTCGCGAATGGCTTCCATCACGGACACGCCCTCGCGGGCATCGATGCTCGTTTCGTCGCCCGAGCGGTTGATGACGATCAGTTTTGGCACTTCCTATATTCCCGTCTCACTATATTCCCGTCTCAGATCATCTTGCGCACCTGACGGCTTTCCAGCAGCATCCACAGGCCAAAGCCGTCAGCCCCCGCATTGTTGGAGATGACGATCAGGTTCTTCACGCCCGAGGCCCGGATTTCTGGGTTCGGGCTCTCGGGCAATCCCGAGACCCGAACCCGCCCGACATGATCGTCATGCCGTCGAACAACAGGCCTTCCAGTGCGACCCGAGGGCTGTCGTATATCTTGCGCATTTCCTGGCTCCTTCAGCCGGTGTCGCCTCCGGCGACTCTTTAACCTATGTCGCCTCCGGCGACGGGCAGGATCGATCCAGTCACATAGCTGGCCTCGTCCGAAGCAAGGAAGAGGATCGGCGCGATCTGCTCTTCCAGCGTGCCGTAGCGCTTCATGAAGGCAGAGGATGTGACCTGCTCGACCGCCTCCGCCATCCATGCCTGTTCCTGTTCATTGTCGCCTTCCGCATTGCGCGGCACGCGGCGGGCCGGAGCATGGGTTCCGCCGGGCGCCGTGGCGACGACGCGGATGCCGCTTTCCGCATATTCCATCGCCAGCGCTTGTGTCAGTCCGTTGATCCCGCCCTTCGCTGCCGAATAGGGCACGCGTCTTATGCCGCGCGTGGCGTTGGACGAGACATTGACGATCGTACCCGCGCCCTGATCCTGCATTATCGGCAGCACGGCATGGCAGCAGTAAAGCGTCGGCATCAGCGACCGGCGGATCTCCGCGTCGATCTGCGCTGGCTCGAACGCGGCATAGGGCCGCATGCGGATCGCGCCGCCGACATTGTTGATCAGGATGTCGATGCGCCCGAACGACTCTATCGCCGCCGCCACGGCCTGCGCCGCGCCCTCATAGGTTTCAAGGTCGCATTGCACGGACACGGCCTTGCCGCCCGTTGCCATGATCGCCTGCTGGACTTCTGTCGCGAAGTCCGCCCGGTCGACGAGGACAAGGCTGGCGCCTTCGGCCGCCGCGCGGGTGGCGACCCCGGCGCCAATGCCCTGCGCCGCGCCGGTCACGACCATGACTTTGGCTGCGAAACGTCCCTCAAAGATCATCGCCCGCGCCTCAGAGATGGTAGATGTCGATGACCTGATGAATATAATCGTCCTTGAGGATGATTGTCTTCTTCAGGATCTTCGGCATCTCGCCGGTTGTGTCGAGCGTCACGAACGCGGTGCCGAAGAACTGCGCCGTTTGCTGGTAGCGGTGGCTCATCGTGTGCCAGTTGTAGCACAGGTCGATCGCATCGGCGCGTGTCTCGATCACTTCGACATTGGCGATGAAGTGGGACGTGCGCGCCTCCGGCGTGCTGGCCGATGACCGTTCGGTCTTCAGGCGGTAGACGCGGTCTTCCAGTCCCTTGCGGTTGCCATAATAGATCAGCGATATCTCGCTATGCGGATCGGTGGTCAGCGCATCATCGTCCGTCCAGGCTGGCATCCAATATTCGACCTTTTCGCAATAGCATTGCAGCCATTCGTCCCATAAGCGGTCGTCGAGCAGCCGCGCCTCGCGATAGAGAAAGGCGCAAATGTCATGATAGGAAAGCGCCACGCGCTCCTTGTCGAGAATGAGGGTCATTCCGCTGCCTCCATCATGGGTTCGGCACCGGCATCCCTGGCCATGCCGTCGAGCATGATCCTGGCCCAATATTCATGCTGTCGCACGAACAGGCCTTCATCCTCGCTACGCTCGCTCGACAGCAGCGGGGTCATGCCCATCGCCGTCGCATTGGCGTCCGGGCCCGCGATCCAGCGGGTCGCGCCCCGGCTGAGGTCGTTCCAGAGCGCGCCCGCCCCTTCATAGGCCGACTGGCAACTGCTGAATTCCTCCAGATCGTCGGGTGTGCCCATGCCGGTGACGTTGAAGAAATCCTCATATTGGCGGATGCGATGGGCGCGATCTTCGGCGCCCTCACCCATGGGCGCGTAGCAGTAGATGGTTACTTCGGTGGTGTGGACGTCGATCGGCCGCACCACGCGGATCTGGGTCGAGAACTGGTCCATCAGGAACATATTCGGATAGAGTGCCAGATTGCGGGTCTGTTCGAGGATGAACTGCGCCTTGTCCTCGCCCAGCCGATCGACAAGCTGGTCCTTGCGGTTCCAGACCGGACGGACTTCGGGGTTCAGCACCTGGGTCCAGAGCAGGATATGGCCATGTTCGAAGCCATAGACGCCGCTCGCGGGTGCCTTAGACCAGCCATTGGCGTCGACCGCCTTCGTCCCGCCCTCGGCGCGGCGGCCCATGGTGGACTGGTAATTTTCGTGGACGGAACTGACATGATAGCCGTCGCAGCCATTCTCCATCTGCATCTTCCAGTTGCCTTGGAAGGTGTAGGTCGAATTGCCGGTCAGCACCTCCAGCCCTTCGGGCGCCTGGTCCACCATCTGGTCGATGATGATCTTCGCCTCGCCCAGATGATCCTCCAGCGGCAGGACATCATGGTTGAGCGAACCGAAGATGAAGCCGCGATAGCTTTCCACCCGCACGCGGGTCAGGTCGTGCGACCCGTCATGATCGAAGCTGTCGGGATAGGCGCCGCTGCTGGCGTCCTTGGCGCGCAGCAGCTTGCCGTCGGTCTTGAAACTCCAGCCGTGGAAGGGGCAGACGAACAGCGGCTGATTGCCCCGCTTGCGGCGGCAGAGCTTGGCGCCGCGATGGGCGCAGGCATTGACCACGCAATTGAGGCCGCCGTCCTTGGCGCGGGTCAGGATCACCGGAGTATGCCCGATCCAGGTCGTGAAATAGTCGTTCTTGCTGGAGACCTGGCTTTCATGAGCGAGATAGACCCAGTTGCTCTCGAAGATATATTTCATCTCCAGATCGAACAGTTCGGGGTCGGTGAAGACATCCCGGCGGCAGCGGAACAGCCCGGTTTCGGGGTCGTCGACCACGGCGGTCGCGACACGCTGCATCAGATGTTCATGCATGATCCTGTCTCCCGTGTTCCTCAAAGGTCAGGCGACCTCGACTTCCGGTTCGGCCTGCGCCTCGGCGCGGGCGCGGGAGGAAAAGCCCTCGTCACCTTCGCCGGCGGCGCGCTGAAGCTGGAAGTCGAAGGCGATGGTGGCCGTATCGCCCTGACGGCTGGGCACCGGCAGCAGGCCTTCGCGGGTGCCGAAGGCGAAATCGTCCGCCGCGAAGGGATCGTCGCCAAAGTTGATCTGCGTCGTCAGCGTGCGATAGCCGGGCGCCTCGATGAAGAAATGGACATGGGCCGGGCGGTTGCCATGGCGGCCAAGCGCCTGCATCAACTGGTCGGTCGCGCCGCCCGGCGGCACCGAATAGCCGCTCGGCTGCTTCGAATGGAAGGCGTAGCGGCCGTCCTTGCCCAGCTTGATGCGGCGGCGATTATTGAACGGGGTCTGCTCGCCGGTCGGGTCGAAATGCGAATACCAGCCCTTCGAATTGGCATGCCAGACATGAAGGATCGCATCCTGCACCGGCTCGCCGTCGGGGCCGGTGACAGCGCCGCTCATAGAGAGCGTCTGGGTGCCCTCGTCAGCGTCGACGCTCAGATTGACGTCGCCCTCCACCAGCGGCGCGCCGGCGACATAGAGCGGTCCCTCGATGGTGCGGGGCGTTCCGCCGCCAAGGCCAGCGTCGGCGTCCTTGGCGTCCATATAAAGGTCCAGGAAATGCTCGATGCCAGTTCCCGGCACGATCAAGCCGATCTCCGCCGAACTGTCCGCCAGATATTTCATCGCCAGCCAGAATTCGCTTTCGGAAATATCATGCTCGACGATCAGTTCCATCACGCTTTGCGTGAGGTCGCGCACGATCGCCTTGAGGCGGGGGTTGCCGCCGCTTTCCCCCATGCCGGCGGCGCGGTCGAGCAACTGCTGGATTTCCGGGGTATGTACGAAGCTGATGTCCATTTCATGCTCTCCTATTCGTGGTTCGACGATCAGCGATCGTCGTCGTGGATCGATGAGGGGTGGCGGCACAGCGGCGTCACCTTCATGGTCATGAAGGGGTAGAGCGGCAGAGCCATGAGCGTGTCGTGCAGGGCGGCGTTGCTTTCGACGTCAAAGATCGAGACGTTCGAATAAAGGCCGACCTTGCGCCAGATATGGCGCCAGGTGCCGGCGGCCTGGAGTTTCTGGAAATAGGCCTTTTCCTCGGCCTTGATCCGTGCGGCTTCCTGCGGGTCGAAGCCCAGCGGGATGTTGACGTCCATTTCGACCATGAACAGCATGGGTCTCAGGCTCCTGCACTGACGGGGTGGAGACGCGCCGCTTCACGGTCACGCCGGAAGAAGGAGAGCTTGTCCTCGTCAAAGGCGATGCCAAGGCCCGGCCCGGCCGGCACGACCAGCGAAAAGTCGCCATAGCCAAGCGGCTCGCTCAATATGTTCTCGGTCTGGAGCAGTGGGCCGAACAATTCCGTGCCCCAGGCGAGGTCCGGCAGGGTCGCGAAGACATGCGCCGATGCGATCGTGCCGACCCCGCCCTCCAACATCGTGCCGCCATAGAGACCGATACCTGCTGCCGCGCCGATGGCGGCAACCTGCGCTGCTGCGAAGAGACCGCCGGACTGCGCGATCTTCAGCGCAAAGACGCTCGCCGCATGGGCCGAGGCAAGGCGCAGCGCGCTGCGCGGGCCATGCAGCGCCTCATCGGCCATCAGCGGTACGGCCTGGGCCTTGGACAAGCGCGCCATGACGCCCACCGCATCGCCCGCAACCGGCTGCTCGACCAAGTCGCAGCCGACATCATGAAGCATTGCCATACCGATCTTGGCCTGATCCTCCGACCAGTTCTGATTGACGTCGACGCGCACGCTGGCGCGGCCGCCCAGCGCCTTGCAGATGGCGCCCACATGGGCGACGTCGTCGCGGACCTCATGTTTGCCGATCTTCAGCTTGAAGATCCGGTGACGGCGGCGATCGAGCATCTCCTCGCCCTCCGCGATGTCGCGGGCGGTATCGCCGCTCGCCAGCGTCCAGGCCACGGGCAGGCTGTCGCGAACGCGGCCGCCGCCGATCAGTTCGGAAACCGCGATGCCCAGGCGCTTGCCCGCCATGTCGAGCAACGCGGTCTCGATCGCGCATTTGGCAAAATGATTGCCGCGCACGCACCTGGCCACCTTCGCCATGGTCGCGCCGATTTGCGCAAGATCGCACGTCTTCAGCACAGGGATGATATAGGTGTCGATCGCAGACTTGATGCTTTCGGGGCTTTCCTCGCCATAGCTGAGGCCGCCGATCGTCGTTCCTTCGCCAAAGCCTTCGACTCCGTCCGCGTCGGTCAGGCGGACGATCACCATCGACTGGGCGTGCATGGTGGCCATCGCCAGCACATGCGGCCTGATCGTCGGCACATCGACGATGAAGGTATCAGCTTGGCTCAATGCAGCCATTGCGACGACTCTCCCAAATGCGTAGGTTTCATGGGATAGATATTCCTCGACAAAGGATCGTTCAAAGATCAATGCGGTCAAGGAACCATACTTTGGAGGTATAGTTCATGATGGATCTGCGCCTTCTGCGCTATTTCGTGGCCGTGGCCGACGAAGGGAATTTTAACCGCGCCGCGGAGCGGCTGCATATCGCCCAGCCGCCGCTGTCGCGCGCGATCCAGCAGTTGGAGGCGCATGTCGGCGCGCCGCTGCTCGACAGGGCGAGCCGGCCGCTACGGCTCACCGATGTAGGCCGGTTGCTGCATGCGCAGGCCTTGCAGTTGCTGGCCCGGATGGAGGATGTCGAGACCATGGTGAAGTCGGCGGCGACCAGCCGACGGCGGCGGCTGGTGATCGGCTTCGTCGCCTCGACCATCTATGCGCGCCTGCCCGAACTGATCCGCGAGTTCCGCAAGGCCGCAGAGAATGTGGAGCTGGTCATGCTCGAAAGCACCACATTGGAGCAGATCGCCGCGTTGAAGGATGGACGCATCGATGTCGGCTTCGGCCGTATCCGCTTCGAGGATCCCGCAGTGCGCCGCATCATCCTGCGCAACGAGAAGCTGGTCGCCGCCTTCCCCGTGGACCATCCGCTTGCCCATGGCGATGGCCCGATCTCGCTGCGCGACCTCGCGGACGAACCGCAGATCATTTATCCACGCGCACCCCGCCCCAGCTATGCGGATCAGGTCATTTCCCTGTTCCGCGACCATGCCATCGAACCGCGCATCGTCCATGAGGCCCGAGAGCTGCAAATCGCCATCGGCCTGGTCGCCGCGGAAGAAGGCATGGCGATCGTGCCGGAATCGGTCCATCGGGCGCGCAGCCACGATGTCGCCTTCCGCGATCTGGTGGAACCTGCCACCTCGCCTATCATCATGAGCCATCGACCAGGCGATCGCTCGCCCGAACTCGCGCTCATGGCTGCGGTCATCGCCCGTAAATATGCCGAATGGGGATATGAGGTGCCTGCCGCGCTCAGCGAAGAACTGTGAAAATCCGCCTCCAATGCGCTCTTCATGCCTTCAACCTATCCGAGCGGGACTCAATTGGTATTTGGCAGGCGGCTACGCCTCATCCACCTTTCCGATAAATCACGTAGATAAATCGGGAGAGGAATCGATATGGATAATATTGATATAAGTCGTCATATGAATAAATTTGGCTCGAAAACCTGACTATCAATATCATAATGACTTAGGTAATTCTTTTTATCGTCGATAGATAAGACGTTTTCATTGAATGTCGCAACACTGATTGCTGCCCTTGATTCCAGCCGCTAAGGATCGAAACGATCCTTTGTCATCAAAGGATCATCGAACGCCCTTATCCAGCCGGGACGTCCGACAAGGATGACTGGTGGTGCGATGACTCGCGCTTTTCTCCATTGTTGGATATGTCCCCGCCATGTCTGATTTGCCTTCTTTAGCGCAAGTGCTCGCGGAAGCCGGCCGCCGGCTGGATGCGCGGGGTCTCGCGCCGGCGACGGCGGGCAATTATTCCGCCCGGCTTGCGGATGGGGCCATCCTCATCACCCGGTCGGGCGCGCATAAGGGACGCCTGACGCAAGCGCAGTTCGTGCGGGTCGCGCCGGACGGCGCGGCGATCGATCCGGGCAAATCCTCCGCCGAAACCTTGCTGCACTGCCTCGTCTATGCGGTCGATCCGGGCGCGGGGGCGGTGCTCCACACCCATTCCGTCGCCGGGACGGTTCTCAGCCGCGCGTTGGAAGGCCGGGACGGCATAGAGCTGGCCGATTATGAACTGCTCAAGATTTTTCCGGGCGTCACGACCCACCGGACCAGCGTGACCCTTCCGCTGGTGGACAATAGTCAGGACATGCCGGCACTGGCTGCCCAGCTCAGGCCGATATTAGAGAGGCAGGAACCGCTGATCCCTGCTTTCTATATTCGCGGCCATGGTCTTTATGCCTGGGGTCCAACGCTGGAGGCGGCGGAGGCGATGGTCGAGGGGTGCGAATTTCTGCTCGCCTGCGCCTGGGAAGAACTGAAGCTGAACGGAGTGGCCCGATGACCGCGCTGACGCAATATGACGACAAGCCGCCTCATGAAGCGCGAGGTTCATGGCATGATCATGCGGCGATCGCCGCTCTGCTGGAGCCCGCGGGCATAGGGTTGGAGCGCTGGGAAGCGGACGTGGCGCTGGCGCCCGACGCCACGGACGACGACATCATGCAGGCCTATGCCGGGGACATCGAGCGGCTGAAGGCGCGGGGCGGCTATCGGTCATGCGACATTGCCAGGCTGACCCCCGATCACCCGGAACGAGAGGCCATGCGTGCCAAATTCCTGGCCGAACATGTCCATGACGATGATGAGGTCCGCTTCTTCGTCGAAGGCGCGGGCCTGTTCTACATCCGCTCGGGAGGCGTGGTTCATGCGCTGCTCTGCACAGCCGGCGACCTGATCGTCCTGCCCGCGGGCACGCCGCATTGGTTCGACATGGGTGAGTGGCCGCATTTCACCGCCATCCGCCTGTTCACGACGCCCGACGGCTGGGTCGCCCGCTTCACCGGCGACGAGATCGCGCGCGCCATTCCGCTCTATCAGGGGGCGGCATGAGGCTTGGGAGCCGCCCTGGCGCGATCGTTACGGACATAGAGGGCACGACATCCAGCATCGCCTTCGTCCATGATGTGCTCTTCCCTTATTCCCGCGCCCGGTTGGCGGCCTTCGTCGCGGACCATCCGGAGGAGGTCGCGCCGATCCTCGACGCGGTGCGGGCTGAAGCCGGGGCGGGACTGGACCCGCAGGCCTGCGTCGATCTTCTGCTGCAATGGCATGATGCCGACCGCAAGATCGGTCCGCTCAAGCAATTGCAGGGTCTGATCTGGGCGGACGGCTATGCGCAGGGGCATTTCACCGGGCATGTCCATGCCGACGCGGCAGAAGCGCTGCGCCGCTGGCACGATGCGGGCATCCCGCTCTACGTCTATTCTTCCGGTTCCGTGGCGGCGCAAAAGCTGCTGTTCGGGCATAGCGATCATGGCGATCTCACCCCCCTGTTCGCGGGCTATTTCGACACTGCGATCGGCGGCAAGCGGGAAACGCAATCCTATCGCGCCATCGCCGCGGCGCTGAACCGCCCGCCAGCCGAAATATTGTTCCTCTCCGACACGCCGGAGGAGCTGGCCGCCGCGCGGGAGGCGGGGTTGGCCGTAATCCTGCTGGCGCGGGATGCGGCGCCGCCGGACGACGCCTTTCCCGCCGTTTCCAGCTTCGACGCCATAAATTGGGGGGAGGATCGCTGATGAGCTATGCCGCTTTGGACGAACGCAGCGTCGGCCCGTTCCTTGCCACGGTTCCCGCCGTCGCCACGCGCCTTGGCGGAACGCCGGACGGCTGGACGGTGCGGGAGGTCGGGGACGGCAACCTCAATCTCGTCTTTCTGGTCACAGGGCCGGAAGGCGGCGTCGCCGCCAAGCAGGCGCTGCCCTATGTCCGCATGGTCGGTGAAAGCTGGCCGCTCCCCCTGTCGCGGGCTTATTATGAGCGGCTCGCTCTGGCCGATCAGGCCGCGCATGCGCCCGCCCGCGTGCCCGCCTTGATCCATCATGACGACGCCATGGCCCTGACGGTGATGGCCTTGCTCAGCCCGCATCGCACCCTGCGCGGCGCGCTCATCGAAGGGGAACGCTATCCGTTGCTCGCGGGCCATCTGGCGGAATTTCTGGCCGATACGCTGTTCTTCACCTCCGACCTTGCGGTGCCGGTGGCGGACAAGAAGGCGCGCATCGCCGCCTATCTGGGCAACACCGCCATGTGCCGGATCACCGAGGATCTGATCTTCGACGAGCCTTATTATGACGCGCCGATGAACCGTCATACGCCGGGCCTGGAGGATGTGGTCGACGCCTTCCGGGCGGATGTGCCGCTTCGCCTCGCCGCGCAGCGTATGAAGGCCCGCTTCCTCGCCGCCCCGGAGGCGCTGCTGCATGGCGATCTCCACACCGGATCGGTGATGGTGACGGCCAGCGATACGCAGGTGATCGACCCCGAATTCGCCTTTTATGGCCCCATCGGCTTCGACGTGGGCATGATCCTCGCCAACCTCTGGATGGCCTATCTGTCGCAGTCCGGCCAGCGTCCCGCGGAACGCCCGGACCCGTGGCTGCTGGATCAGGCGGAGGCATTGTGGGCGGGATTCGCCTCGCGCTTCGCCGGGCATTGGCACGCCCTCGACCCGCAAGTGGAGCATGGCGCGCTCCACGCTCTGGCCAAGGCCGATGCCGATTTGCGAGAGGCGGCGATCAGGGATCGGCTCGACAGCATCTGGACCGATGCTTTGGGTTTTGCCGGTTGCGAGATGATCCGCCGGATTCTGGGCCTCGCCCATGTGGCCGATTTCGAGAGCATCGCGGATGAAAGCTTGCGCGCCGGTTGCGAACGCCGGGCGCTGCGCATTGCGCGCTCGCTGCTGGTAGATCGCCCATCCTTTCCCGGCATTGCCGCCGTGTCGCAGGCGATCGGTCAGGAGCTGGCGCTGGCATGAAGCTGGATGGTCAGACCACGCGTTCCATCTGGCTGGAGCCGGATGGGTGGAGCGTCGGCATTTTCGATCAGCGGCGTCTGCCCTGGGCGTTGGAACGGCTGGTGCTGCGAACGCCCGGCGATGCCTATGACGCCATTGCGGATATGGCCACGCGTGGAGCGCCGCTGATCGGCGCCGTTGCGGCCTATGGCCTGGCGCTGGCGTTGCGTGAGGATCCCGGCGTCGCGTCGCTCGAACGCGCTTTCGCGCATCTCGCCTCAGCCCGTCCAACGGCGGTCAATCTGCGCTGGGCGCTGGAAAGAGTGCGCGCCACCGTCGTGAAGCAGCCGATCGGGGAACGGGCCGCGCTTGCCTATGCCGAAGCCGCTCGTCTGTGCGACGAGGATGTCGCCGCCAACCGGGCGATCGGGGAAGCCGGCCTGCCCCTCATCCGGGAGATCGCGGCGCGCAAGGGCGGAGCGCCGGTCAACATCCTGACCCACTGCAACGCCGGATGGCTGGCGACGGTCGATTGGGGCACGGCGACGGCGCCCATCTATCTCGCCCATGACGAGGGCGTCGCCGTCCATATCTGGGTCGACGAAACCCGGCCGCGCAATCAGGGAGCGTTGACCGCCTTCGAACTGGCGGGCCATGGCGTCTCGCACAGCCTGATCGTCGACAATGCGGGTGGCCTGCTGATGCAGCAGGGCAGGGTGGACATGGTCATCGTCGGCACCGACCGGGTGACGGCGAATGGCGATGTCTGCAACAAGATCGGCACCTATTTAAAGGCGCTGGCGGCGCAGGCGCATGGCGTGCCTTTCTATGTCGCGCTGCCGCTCAGCACCTATGATCCGGCAACCCCGGATGGAGCAAGCGTGCCGATCGAGGAGCGCGCCGCCGATGAAATACGGTTCATGACGGGTCCCGACGATCATGGCGTCGCGGCGCGAATCGGCGTCACCGCTTCGCCCGCCGTGAATCCGGCTTTCGATATTACGCCTGCCGGACTGGTTACGGCCTATATCATTCAAACCGGGCTTGTCACCGATGCGAAGCGGCTGGGATAAAGCATGTTCAATAGCTCCCATTGGTGACGATGATACTGGCGCTGATCGTCGCGGACGGCATGGGCACCAGGGCCGCATAGCGCATCATCGGGCTGCCGCTCATATTATAGCTCACCCGCACCCGGAAGGTGCCGGTCGCATCGGCTCCCGCCATGACGACCGGCCCGCCCCCCGCCGCCAGCAGCGTGCCATAGCCGTTGATCACCGCCTGCGCCCGGCTCTGCGCCAGCGATGTGCGCTCAGTGGTGGAGAGGCCCGCCACGGCGGCCCGGGCGCCCTCGACGGCTGCATGGCGCACGCCCATCAGCGCCGCGAAGTAAAAGGAATAGAGTATGATCGCGAAGACCAGCATCAACAGCGCGGGCGCCAGCAGCGCGAATTCCAGCGCCGCCAGCCCCCGCTCGCATGCGAGCAGGCGGCGCACCCGGCTCCGCATCAGCTTGACGGAATGCTGTTGAACATCGTGGTGAAGGCGGCGCCGAGCTGCGTCCTGAAATTGGTGCCCACCGCGACGATCGCCGCCACCACCACCGCGCCCAGCACGGCATATTCCACGGCGGTCAGCCCTTTTTCATCCCGCGCCAATTTCGCGATCAGCGATCCCAGAAACTTGTTCATCCCACTTCTCCTTATTCCCTCCATGATGACCGGCGGCGAGCGGGGGAGGGGCCCGCCCGCCGCCAGATCTCACACCAGCACCGGCACCCCGCAGCGCGCCCCGGTCGCCCAGAGCGTCGCATGGCCAAGCTGTATGCCCAGCGCGCCGAGCAGATTGGTGACCAGCGGATCGATGGTGGTTCCGACCAGCGCCGCCAGCGGATTGACGACGCCGCTCAATAGTTGCGACCGGGCGAGCGTCTTGGTCGCATCGCAGACGATCGGAAGGCAGGCGCCCAGCAACTGCACCTCCAATCCGTCCGGCGCGCCAAGGCTGCTGGCCAGCGATGTCAGTAGCGGCCCGACCTGCGATCCATTGCCAATGCTGGCGGACGTACCCGGCGATCCCGGACGGCCGATCGTGCCCTGTCCGCCGGGGCCGAAGACCAGCGCGCCGCTATTGCCCATGACCGGCTGCGCCACGGCGCGGCCGTCCACGGCGACGACGCCCAGCGCGTTGACGATCCGGGCCGGCTGCACCTCGGCGGCGGACAGGGCGGGCATGGGCCGCGTCATCGCGCCGGCGGGCAGGGTGCCGATATAGGCGTTGACGAGGCCGGTGCTGGCCTGGACCGTGACGCGCATATCCCGCGCCTGTTCGGCCGTGTCGGGGCAGTCGATGGCGCTCACCTGCCCCTGCGCCGCCGCAATGTCGATCGTCACCGGCAGATTGACCGACACCAGCGGGACGCCCAGCAAGGTGACATTCTTGATGCCGACATCCAGTTGCAGCCGCAATGCGGATGTCGCGGCGCTGGTTTCCCCCGCCGGGCCGAAGGAAAAGCGCGGCCGGTCCATCGGCCCGGTCGCCATGCCGGCCAGCAGGACGCTGCTGCCCGGCGCGATCGTGCCGACCGCATCGGACAGGTCGACCGTGCCGCTTCCCGCCTGCACCGCGAAGGAAAAGAGCTGATAGGCGTTGATCCCGGCGCGCAAGGCGGGTTTCTCATTCGCGCCGCCCACCGGCATGTTCTTCCACACGCCAAGGCCGAACAGCCCTTTTAGCGGCACGGTATAGCCGTTGCCGACCTGCCCCGCGAGCAGGGTCAGCGTGGCGGCGGTCGCGGCGTTGTCGGCGGCGCTGGCGGCGGCATGGAGCAGATCCTGCAACCCCACCGTCCGGGCGGTGAGCGCGGCATAGGTTCCGCTTTCCCCCACCCGCTGCGCCAGCGCATCGAAGAACAGGCCCGCATCGACATTGCTGGCCATCAACGCCTCGACATCGGCGGTGGAGAGGTGCAGCTTGATGCCCAGCAGCGCGCCCAGCAGATCATTGACGCTGTTCACCAGCGCATTGGTGACGGTCAGGATGCCGGAGGTGATGCCGACCCCTGCCTCATCGATGCGCGCGGCGGTGGCGCTGGCGGCGAGTTCGGGCAGCGGATTGGCCGGTCCCAGCACATGCATCAGGAACTGCCGTGCAGGCTTTCCAGTCCGGATGCGCACAGCATTCACCCGTCCGTTGCCCGGACACAGCGCCATGCTGGCATCGAAACGCTGCGCAGCGCCGAGTCCCGCATCGGCGCAATAGCGGCCTGTCTCCACCGAGCGGAGAATGGCCGGATCATAGCCGTTGCGGGTCAGGCTGTCCCGTGCCCGCGCCGTCGCCTGCGCGGGGTTCATCGCGGCGGCCAGCGCGGCCGCATCGGTCGCGGCGCGCAGATTGCGCTCGCTCACATAATAAAGCCCCGCATCCAGCGCGAAGCCCGCCGCGCCTATCAGCACCGCGCCCAAAGCCGCGATCATCGGCGCCACGGCGGCCGACTGGTCGCGCCAGAGGGAGCTGACCCTTGCCCCATGCGAACCGTGTTCCTGCGAAGGCAGGAACCCAGTCCCGCCGCCCGATCTGGGTTCCTGCCTTCGCAGGAACACGCGGCGCTTCCACTCAATCATGTCGCTCGTCCGGCGCCCGCTCGACCCGCCGCCCGATGGACTCCAGATAAAGCTGCCGGATACGCGCAGCCTCTTCCGCCGAAAGCTCTGCCTCCTCGCGGGCGGGCGCCTTCAACTGCGCTTCAATTACTTGTCGCGCCGCGCTCTCCACCGGCAGCGGCGGGGGCGGGGAAGGGGAAGCCAGCATCAACAACAGCACCATCATCGATCAGCCTCCCTTCCCGATCCGAACGGCCTCTGCCGCCAGTTTCCGCCGCAGCCCGCCATCCCTGATCCGCCGCAGCCCCGCCTCGGCCTCCGCGTCCCGCCCGCCGACGATCAGCGCCAGCAGTAGATTGTTGCGAATGACCGCCATTTGCGGCGCCAGGTCGCTCGCGCCGCGCAACGCCTCTATCGCCGCCCCAGCCTGCCCGGCGCGCAGCAGCGCATAGCCCAGCGCATTGCGCAGCAACGGATCGGCTGGGCTGGCGCGGCCCGCCTGCTCGTAAAAAGCCGCAGCCTCCGCCCAGCGCCCACGCGCCGCCAGCAAATGCCCGCGTACCGCGCTGACCCCGCCGTCCGCCGTCTCGACCGGCAAGGGCACCGCCTCCGCCGCATCGATCTGACCCAGATCGATCAGGCTGTTGACCCGCAGCAGCCGCGCTTCGGCATCGCCCGGATAGCGCCGCTCGAAATCGTCGAGATAGGCCAGCGCCGCCCGGGGCCGCCCGTCGCCGCGCGCCTGATGGATGAGTTGCAGATAAAGGCCGCGTGTATCCGGCGCCTCCTTCGCTTGCACAGGCGCAGCCGTCATCAGCAACGCCGCCAGCATGAACCGCCTCATTGCGAAATCCCCCGCAAGGTATCGAAGATCGCCACCACCGGCGGCCCGCCCAGCACCACGAACAGAGCGGGCATGAAGAAGAGGATCATCAGCACCACCATCCGCACGGTAATGCCGCCCATCGCCTCGCGCGCCCGCATGACGCGGCGCTGGGTGAACTCGCGCACGAATTCGCGCAGGGCAGGGGCCAGCTCGATCCCCTGGAACAGCGCCTGCCGGAACAGCGCCGCCAGCTCCTTCGCCCCGTTCACCGCCACCCGCGCCGCCCAGCGGTCCAGCGCCAGTTCATAGCGCATCCCCCGGTCGAGATCGGCCACCAGCATCGCGATCAGCCGCGCATGATGCGGCACGGCGATGCTTTCATCCCGCGCAATGGAACGGAAGCATTGGTCGAGCGAAATCCCGCTCTCCAGCATCATCAGCATCAGGTCGAGCAGGAAGGGAAATTCCGCCATGATCGCCTGCGCCCGCCGCGCCGCGAGCAGATGGATCGCCTGCTTGGCCCCGACATAGGTCAGGCCGGCGGCGATCACGATCAACAGCGGCTGGGCGAAGAAACCGCCCCACATCATTCTGGAAACGACCATCACCGCCGTCGCCGCGCCGCCGGTCGCCGCCATGCGTGCCCACACGAACCAGTCGGCCGCCCGCGCATTCTGGAAGCCCGCCAGCATCAGCTTGGCCGCGATTTCCGACTTGTCCCGCCCACGCGCCGCAAAGGCTCCGGGCAGCCGAAAGGTGGTCCGTTCCCCGGCCATCCCCAGCCGCGCCTCCAGCCGCTGGTCGGCCAGCAGCATTCGCACTCCGGCGAAAGCGCAAACCGCCCCCATGGCCGCACAGAAAAGAAATAGAGCCCCCATCAGAAGGCGAGCCTCATCACCCGCCGCATGACCAGCATCCCCATTCCTTGCAGCACCACTGCCACGACCGCGAGCCTGTGGCCCCGCGGATCATTGACGAAAAAATCGATATAGCTGGGGTTCATGGCCACCAGCAGCGCCATCGCCACCAGCGGCATGACGATCAACACCCGTCCGCTGATCTTCGCTTCGGAAATGGCGGCCTTCAGCTCGCGCTTGATCCGGATGCGCTCGCGCAGGATGTTGGCCAGGTTCAGCAGCACCGCCGAAATCGACCCGCCATAGCGCATATTGGTGCGGATCGCGGCGGCGAGCATCGATATTTCAGGAACGCGCAGCCGCTCCGCCAGCATCTGCATCGCGTCGGCCACCGGCGCGCCCAGTTCCAGCCGCCGCGCAACCGGGGCGATATAGGCCTGCACGATGGCGGGCGCATCGGCCAGCGCCCGCTCCAGCGCCTGCGCCAGCGAATTGCCGACCGCCTGCATCTGCCGCACGGCGTCGATATAATAAGGCAGCGCCTCGATCAGCGCCTCGACCCGCCGCTGCGCCCGCCGTCGCACCCAGGCCAGCAGCCCCAGCGGCACCCCGGCGATCACCGCCAAAGCCGCCACCGGCCCCGCCGCCAGCAAGGCAACCAACGCCGCCAGCACCAGCACGCCGCCGAAAATCCCCAAGGCCTGCGTCGTGACGTCGATCTGCGCCTGCGCCAGCAAGGGCGCGACGACATCCGGCGCCGCCAGCACCACCCGCCGCTGCGCCACCGCCGCCGAAGCCAGGCCCAACCGCCGGTCGATCACCGCCCGCTGCCGCGCCTGTTCCGCCAGCAATTGCCAGCCGATCCCCGCGACGATCAGCAGCGAGAGGATAAGGAAAGCCGCCCCGCTCAGCACGACCGCCCGCTCCGATAATCCCGCAGCCGCTCCGTAAAATAGGGCCGCAGCGACAGGGTGCGAAACTCCCCCAACCCCGACAAAGCAGGCTGTTCCTGAAAGACGAACAGCTCATTCAGGGAATAGGCGTCGCCCTCCAACCCCGTCACTTCGCTGACCGACATCACCCGCCGGCTGCCATTGGAAAGCCGCTGCAACTGCACCACCACATGCACGCTGTTGGCGATGAAGCGCCGGATCGCGCGAATGTCGCTCTGCACCCCGGCAAAGCCCAGCAGCATCTCCAGCCGGGCAAAGGCGTCCCTTGGACTATTGCCGTGCAGGGTCGCCATCGACCCGTCATGGCCGGTCGACATGGCCTGCAACATCTCGACCGCCTCGACCCCGCGCACTTCGCCCAAAATGATCCGGTCCGGCCGCATCCGCAGCGCATTGCGTACCAGTTCGCGGCTGCTCACCTCCCGGCTGCCGTCGACGGTCGGCGGCCGCGTCTCTAGCCGCACCACATGGCTCTGCCGCAATTGCAGTTCAGCCGCATCCTCGATGGTGATCAGCCGCTCCCGATCCCCGATGAAGGTCGACAGCATGTTGAGCAAAGTCGTCTTGCCCGCCCCGGTCCCGCCGCAGATCAGAATATTGAGCCGAGACCGCACCGCCGCGCTCAGATAAGCGGCCATGTCCGCGCTCATCACCTGGTTCGAGACGCAATCCTCGATCGTCATGCTCTGCAACCGGAACTTGCGGATCGAGAGCGTCGGTCCATCCAGAGCCACCGGCGGGATCACGATATTCACCCGCGACCCATCGGGCAGGCGGGCGTCGACATAGGGACTGGACTCATCCACCCGCCGCCCGATCGGCCCGACGATCCGCTGGATGATGTTCATAAGGTGCGCATCGTCGCGAAACCGCGTCTCGACCTTTTCCAGCAATCCGCCCCGCTCGGCATAGATATGCCCCGGCCCATTGACGATGATGTCGTCCACCGATGCATCGCGCAGCAGCGGCGCGAGCGGCCCCATGCCCGCCACC
This sequence comes from Sphingobium sp. TKS, assembly GCF_001563265.1. Taxonomy (NCBI): domain Bacteria; kingdom Pseudomonadati; phylum Pseudomonadota; class Alphaproteobacteria; order Sphingomonadales; family Sphingobiaceae; genus Sphingobium; species Sphingobium sp. TKS. Next base: position 34,626 of record NZ_CP005084.1, read on the forward strand.
TCATCCTCGACATCCTCGATCAGCAGCAAGCGTTCCGCGCTGTTCAGCGCCAGTTGCCCGCGCCGGCTGCGGCTGGCGATGACCTGCTCGATCTCCTCGCGCAGCGCCCGCGGCCCCAAAGTCTCCGCCGTCTCGGCACGCGCCTCCAGTTGCTCGATCAGTTGGGTGCAGGTCTGCCCCTTGGCGAGCTGATAATTGTCGCTCATCCGTTGGGCGGCGGGTTGGGCGACCGGCGCGATCCGCACCTCCCGCGCGGGCACGAAGCCCTTTTCCCCGGTCAGCAAACTCACGACGCACGCTCGTTTGTTTGTTTGCCGCGATTTAGCTTCGCTGGCCTTGCGGCTCCAAGCCGCCAGATGCCCGCATCTGGCTCGAAATCGCTCACGACTTTGAGCATCGCCCGTCGCAACCGATCGATCCCGCCAGCCTTGGACGCCACCCCACAAGCCCGCCGGATCGCCGCCATATAGGTCCCGCCATCCGCCTCCATCGCCAGCGGCCGCCCGGCGTTCAACGCATTGCGCATCCGCGCCCGGTCCGTCGGCAGGGCCAGCACCGATCCGACCCCCAGCGCATCCGCCATCCGCCGCCCATCCAGCAGCACGCCCGGCAGATGATCCCAGACCAGCAACCGCATCGCCTCGACGCGCTCGCGCTCCGCCCCGATCCGGTCGAGCAGGCGGCGACACGCCTCGATCTCCCGGATCGACTGGTCGCAGAGCAGCTCCACTTGGGTAGCCTCCGCCACCACTTCGCGCAGCAGCCCGCCATGGCGCAGGCTCCCCGCATTCAGCACCACATCGCTGCAACAGCCTCGCAGCAGCCGGATCAGCGCCGCCAGATCGCCGGGCGTCAGCCCAGCCGGCTCCGCCCCGGTCCCCCCGTCGAAGGTCAGCAGCATGAGCCCGCTCGGGCCATGCCGCGCCACCGTGCTGGCGAGCAGACTGGCGTCCAGCCGCTCCATGTCGCTTATGGCCGAAGCCAGCCCATAATCGACGTTCAAATCGAGATAAGTCGCCGCCGCGCTGGTCGGCAAAGTGCAGTCGATCAGCAAGGTTGAACGCTGGCCTGACCCTTGGCTCGCCGCAATCGCCATATCGGTCGCCACCATCGCGCAGGCATCCCGGTCCGCGCCCAGGACCAGCGTCAACCGCCCCCGGTTCCCCCGATCCGCCGCCGCATCGTTCAGCAACCGCGCCAGGACGGCGGCAATCTCCGCCCCCTCGCCGTCGCGCGGGATGACATCATCCACCCCCGCCCGAATAGCGCGCAGCAACGGCTCCGCCTCCATCTCCTGCGTTGCGAGCACGACCGGCCGCCCGCCCGCGCTCTCCACCACGGTTCCTATCGCAGCGGACAAGGCCCGCTCCGGCGGAATGGCCGCCCGGTCGATCACGATGAGGCACGGTCCCGCCAAAGCCTCGCGCTCGATCGACTGCACCAGCTCGACGGAAACCCGCCCGCCCATCGCCTCGTCGATCCGTTGCGCCAGCATCCGGTCTACGGAAAGCAGGAATATCGTCGCCATGGCTTACCGCCTCACCACGCCAAAGGGCGCGTTTGACTGGTCCAGCCCGTCCGTGCCCAGGATCATGTCGCCTATGCCGGGATCGATCCCAGCCGTCCCCGCGCCGGGCAGAGGCGGCATCTCGTCCGCCTTCACCGGCCCCACCAGCCTGGGCGTCGCGACGATGACCAGCTCCTGTTTTTCCTTCTGGTTCTGCTGCCGCTTGAAGAAAGCGCCGAGCACCGGAATATCGCCCAGAAACGGGGTGCGCTCCCTCGTCACCGTCTGGCTGGAATAGCTCAGCCCCGCGATCACGAAGCTCTGCCCGCTGCCCAGCTCCACCGTCGTTTCCGCCGACCGCCGCCGCAGTCCCGGCACGACATAGCCCTGCAACTGCACGCCATTATTATAGTCGAGTTCGCTGACCTCCGGCGCGATCTTCAGGACGATATGGTCCTTCGACAGCACGAAGGGCGTGACGGACAACCGCACGCCGAACTCCTTATATTGGATGGAAAGCGTGTTCCCCGATCCGGAAACCTGCGGCACCGGCACGGGAAATTCGCCGCCTGCGAGGAAACTCGCCTGCTCGCCGGATCGCACCAGCAGGGTCGGCTGCGCCAGCAATTGCGACAGGCCGTTGGAGGAGAGCGCGCTCAACACCGCGCCGATGCCGCGATTGGGCGCGGAGAGGAACAGGTTGAAGGCGTTCTGGATCGGCGCGCTGGCTTCCAGCGAGAGGCCGTCGGGATTGAACGAGGCGCTCGCCAGACTGCTGGGCGAAACGATCGCGCCCTGAATATCGCCACTCAATTTGGAAAAGTTGAACCCCAGCGCCTTGAGCGTCGTCGCGGAGACGGCCGCGAACTGCACATCGACCGCCACGACCTGCTCGCCGGCCCGGACGACAGGTGCGCTTGCCGCTGCGTCGACTTCCACCCTGATCGGCTCCCGCGCGATCAGCCCGCCGTCACCGCCGTAGACGCTGATGGTCGCATCGCCCTCGCCAATCGCCGTCAGCCGCAGCGACCGGGCCGAGGGAGCGGCGATGGACAGCACGCCCTCCCGATCGACCTCGATCCGTCCGATGGCGTGGGGGTAGGAAAGGGTATGCTGCTCCTTCACATGCAGCGTCGTTTGCGCGGCTGCGCCTATCGGCCAGCCCAGCGCGACCAGGCTGGCGGTCAGCGCGGAAATCCCTGTCTTTCTCAACGGCCGGCACTCCCGGAATAGATGGTCTCGCGGCGGTCGCCCACGACAAGCTCGATGGCATGCGGCACGAAACGGGGCGCTGCGCGAGGTGCAGGCGCCGTCACGATGCGCGGAGTGGCAGGCGCCACACCCGGCTCAGGCCCGGCAGAGGCGGCCACCGCCACGGCAACCTGCGCGCTATCGGCCGGATTGCGCAGCGACAGCGTCAAGGCGCCTGTGCTTTTCGCCAGCGAAAGGGTCGATACCTGCTCCGGCGTCAGCGCCAACGTCACCGTCCGCGCAGGCGGGGGAGGGGAGGACAGCGCCCCATCCACTCCCGAAGACTGCTGCGTGCCGACGACGACCTCGCCCACCGCCAACACCTGCACCATCTGGAGCAAAGCCTGTGCCCGGCTGCGCCCGGAACCCCGCGCCCCGCTGATCGCGTCGGCGCCGGGATAGACCACCTGCACGTCCACCCGATCGCCTGGCCGGACCAGCCCGGCCACGGCGATCTCCGCCGTCGTGTCGATGCTGACGGCGCGCATCCCCATGGGCACGCGAATGGCGAGCTTGCTCTCCATCCCGACCGCGTCGCGGGCGACGAGCGCCCGCATGGGAATGTCCCGCGTCGCAACCTTGCCCACCACTTCGGCGGAGGTCGCCGCATAAGGAAAGCGCGCAGGATCACCCGCCGCATTGCGGATCATCGCGGCGGTGATCGTCTCGCCGGTCCGGATCGCCCGCGCCGCCTGCACCAGCACCGCGGCAGGCGCGGCGATCGTCGCTGGCGCGGCGCTGCCCTGCACCGTCGCGGCAGAGGCATTTCGCAATTCCCGGACGCCCAACGCCAGAAAAGCCGAAGCGGCGGTCAGCCCGACGGCGATCGTCAGCTTGGCCTTCAAACCCAAACGCATTGCTTTCCCCCATGAGCGCATTGCGTGAACGCAAAACGCTTCAGCCGGGGAAATTCATAGCCTTTGGGCGATTGTCAGGGCATGAAAGAAGCAACCGGAACGGCGCAAAGTCCTGAATCGCGGGAATGGCAGCTTTATAGAGAGGCGACGGGCGTTTCGCTCATCTCGGCCCACGCAAAATCCATTCAGAGCGAGCGCAATTGATCCGAAACGGTTCCGATTGCTTTCAGGATGAAGGACGAAGCCTCTGCATTGTAAGCTAATGCAGGGGATCCTCAGGCATCCACCGAAATCACTCCACGCCTTATCTGATCCAGCTCGATACTCTCGAACAAGGCCTGGAAATTGCCGTTGCCGAAGCCCTCATTCCCCTTGCGCTGGATAATCTCGAAGAAGATCGGCCCGAACATATTCTCGGTGAAGATTTGCAGCAAAATCCCCTCGCCATTCTCCACCGAACCGTCGATCAATATCCGGTTCTTCTTCAGCCGCTCCAAGTCCTCGCCATGCCCCGGCACGCGCTTGTCGACCAGTTCATAATAAGTCTCGATCGTATCCTGAAGCCGCACGCCACGCGCCCGCAACTTTTCCACCGTCTCGTAGATATTGTCGGTGGTGAGCGCGAGATGCTGAATCCCCTCGCCATGATATTGGCGGATGAATTCCTCGATCTGGCTCTTGTCGTCCTGGCTTTCGTTCAGCGGAATGCGAATGGCCCGGTCCGGCGCGATCATCGCCTGACTGAACAGACCGGTCGCCTGCCCCTTGATATCGAAATATTTCTGTTCCTCGAAACCGAAGAGCGTCCGATAAAACTGGCTCCACACCCGCATCTGCCCGCGCCGGACATTGTGGGTCAAATGGTCGAGCATATCCAAGCCGACATTATTCTTCGCCTCGGCCTCGCGCCAGCCGGGAAATTCCGCCCAGTCGGCGTACAGATCTTCTCCATCTCTGATGAAATAAAGATAGGAACCGCCAATGCCCTGGATGACGGTATCGTCCTCATCGGTCGGCTTCGCCCCATGCTCCAGCGCCCAGGCCATCGCCGCTTCGGGATCGGCCACGCGAAAGGCCATGGCGCTCGCGGACGGCCCATGCTCGCCCCGGAAAGCCGCCACCCGCCCGGCATCGTCGCGGTTCAGCATCATGTTGATGCGCCCCTGCTTGTAACGCGTGATATTCTTGGTCGGATGCCGATGGCTGGCCACGAAGCCCAATTGTTCGAATTGCCGTCCCATGGCTTCGGGATCTGGCGAGGTGAATTCGACGAACTCGAAACCGTTAAGGCCCAGCGGATTGATGTTGTCAGCCATGAAGGCGATCCTCTCGATTATGATAGATAGGGTGCGAGGCCCGCGACAAAGGCAGGAATATTGTCCAGCGTCAGCATGCCATCTTCGCTCGCGCATAGTCCTGCGTGCCGCGATGGTAGACGCGATCTTCTGGCAACACCGTATCGGGCGCCAGATCGCTCTCCCCCTCCAACTCGCGATAAATGGGACCGAAGTCCACGTCCGATGTCCTCGCCAGTAAATCCTCGAAACTGTCGATGACGAAATAACTCTGCTGATAGTCGTCGATGCGATATTCCGTCCGCATTAGCCGCTTGAGATCAAAGCCGATCCGATTGGGCGAGGGATCGTCCAGTGCGAAAACGGACTCTCCATAGGAGGAGACGATGCCTGCACCATAAAGCTGCATCCCGCCCTCGCGCCGCATCAGCCCGAACTCCACCGTATACCAGTAAAGCCGCGCCAGATGATCGATCGCCCCCATATGGTCGGCGCGCAAACCGCCCTCGCCATAGGCCTGCATATAGTCCGCAAAAGCCGGGTTGGTCAGCAATGGCACATGGCCGAAGACATCGTGAAAGACATCCGGCTCCTGCAAATAATCGATCTGCGCCGGCTTGCGGATAAAGCGCCCGGCGACGAAGCGCCGATTGGCCAAATGTTCGAAAAACACCCGGTCGGGCACCAGCCCCGGCACCGCCACTACCTGCCATCCGGTGCGCCGCATCAGCCGCTCCGACAATTCGGCAAAATCGGGAATGCCGGGCCGCGTCATCCGCAGAATGTCCAGCCCTTCAAGGAATTCCGGCACGACTCGCCCCGGCAGCATCGCCGCTTGGCGTTCGAACAGCCGGTCCCACATCACATGCTCGTCAGGCGTATAGGCAGCCCAATCCTGCGGAACTGTCCAGTCCGCAGCCGCGCCGTCAGGAAGTGCCAGTTCAGCCTGTGCCATGGGAAGCCTTATCGCACGCCCAAGGGGAAAATGGGTTTCATTTTCGCGCAAATCACGCAGTCTAATGAAACAGGATCATCGCCTTAGCCAATAATATGAAACAATCTCATCCCAAAATTCCCGGCAAGTCCAACCCCTTCTCCCGAGCGCACTCCCGCGCAATTTCATAACCCGCATCCGCATGCCGCATCACCCCGGTCGCCGGATCGTTCCACAACACCCGTTCCAAGCGCCTGGCCGCCGCCTCGGTTCCATCCGCGACGATCACCATCCCCGCATGCTGCGAATAGCCCATTCCGACCCCCCCGCCATGATGCAGCGACACCCAGGTCGCGCCCGAAGCGGTGTTCAGCAACGCATTGAGTAGCGGCCAGTCGGAAACGGCATCGCTGCCGTCCCTCATCGCCTCCGTCTCCCGATTGGGCGAAGCGACCGAGCCGGAGTCCAGATGATCCCGCCCGATCACTACCGGCGCCTTCAACTCGCCCTTCGCCACCATCTCGTTGAAGGCCAGCCCCAGCCGATGCCGGTCCCCCAATCCCACCCAGCAAATCCGCGCCGGCAGCCCCTGAAAGTGAATCCGCTCCCGCGCCATATCCAGCCAATGGTGCAGATGCGCGTCATCGGGCAGCAATAACTTCACCTTGGCATCGGTGCGGTAGATATCCTCCGGATCGCCCGACAAGGCGGCCCAGCGGAACGGCCCGATCCCCCGGCAGAACAGCGGCCGGATATAGGCCGGCACGAAGCCGGGGAAATCGAAGGCGTTCTCGACCCCCTCATCCTTCGCCATCTGGCGGATATTATTGCCATAATCGGTGGTCGGCACACCCGCCGCCTGAAAGTCCAGCATCGAGCGCACATGCACGGCCATGCTCGCCTTCGCGGCCTTCGCCACTGCTTCCGGCTCCCGCTCCCGCCGCTCAATCCACTCCGCGACGGTCCGCCCGATGGGCAGATAGCCATTCACCGGATCATGCGCGCTGGTCTGGTCGGTCAATAGGTCTGGCCGCACCCCGCGCCGATAGAGTTCCGGCAGAACCTCCGCCGCATTGCCCAACAACCCCACCGAAACCGGCTTCCGTTCCGCGCAACTCTTCTTAATGATCTCCAAGGCTTCCTCGATCGAAGAAGCCGCCGCGTCGAGATAGCCCGTCCGCAACCGCATCTCGATCCGGCTCGGTTGGCATTCGACCGCGAGACAGGAAGCCCCCGCCATCACCGCCGCGAGAGGCTGCGCCCCGCCCATGCCCCCCAGACCGGCGGTCAGCAGCCACTTCCCTGAAAGGTCGCCGCCATGATGCTGCCGCCCCATCTCGACGAAGGTTTCGTATGTTCCCTGCACGATCCCCTGCGTGCCGATATAAATCCACGACCCTGCCGTCATCTGCCCGTACATGGCGAGGCCACGCTTATCGAGCTCGTTGAAATGCTCCCAATTCGCCCAATGCGGCACCAGATTGCTGTTCGCGATCAACACGCGAGGCGCATCCACATGCGTGCGAAACACCCCCACAGGCTTCCCCGACTGCACCAATAAAGTCTGGTCGTCCTCCAGCCGCCGCAACGTCTCGACGATCCGGTCATAACTCTCCCAGTCGCGCGCCGCCCGCCCGATGCCGCCATAGACGACCAGCTCCTCCGGCCGCTCCGCCACATCGGGGTGGAGATTGTTCATCAGCATCCGCAAGGGGGCTTCGGTCAGCCAGCTTTTCGCGCTGAGCGTCGTGCCGGTGGCGGGCCGGATCATGCGGCTGTTATCGATACGGGTCATCAGGCTTCCTCATATGCTATTGTGCATTCAGCCGTGAGCTTCCGCAAAACGGATGCATCGGCGCAAAATCTTGGTCAGAACGGCACGCATCGGCGCGGCATAATCGGCATCGAAAACCGGCGGCCAAGCGCCCGCTTCATCCAGATACCCCCGCATCGCCAGCTCCATCTGGATTGCATGCACGCCCTTGTCCGGTTCGCCATAGTTGCGCGTCGTCCACCCGCCCTTGAAGCGCCCGTTCAGCACATGGCTCTGCCCGTTCGCCGCGCAAATCTCCTGCACGGCGGCTGAGAGAACAGGCGAACAACTCACCCCGCCAAAAGTACCGATATTGAACAGCGGCAATTCGCCCTCGAACAGCCGGGGCACATGGCTTCGGATCGAATGCGCATCATAGAGCACTACCCGCTCATGCCGCACCCTCAGCCGCGCAATTTCCCCCGTCAGCGCCGCATGATAGGGCACGAACCAGCCTTGGGTCCGCCGGGCGACCTCCGTCTCATCGGGCACGGCCCCCGCATAAAGCGGCTCCCCATCGAAAGTCGTCGTCGGGCACAATTCCGTCGTAGCCTGCCCCGGATAGAGCGAAGCCCCGGACGGGTCACGGTTCACATCGACAACGCTCCGCGAAACCGCCGTCCGCACGACCGTCACGTCCAGATCGCGGGCAAAGGCGTAAAGCCGATCCACCCACCAATCCGCATCCCACAGCGCCAGTTCGGGCGAACGGAAATCCGCCTCCACATCGGCAAGATCGGTTCCGCTATGGGGCAAGGCGACGATCAAGGGCGCCTCGCCTGGAGTGACTTCCAGCCAGCTCATCCAACCAAGCCCGGCAGAGCCAGCCCTGCCGCCTCTATCACCGCGCCGGATCGCACCAGCCGATTGGCGATCTCCATATCCGGATGGAAATGCCGGTCCTCCTCCAGATGCGGCACCTCGGCGCGCAGCCGCGCCCGCACAGCCTCCAACGCGTCGGAGGAGGCCAAGGGCGCATGGAAATCGCAACCCTGCGCCGCCGCCAGATATTCGATGCCGATCACGCCTTCGGCATTCTCCACCATCTCCGCCAATCGCCGCGCCCCATGCGCCGCCATCGACACATGATCCTCCTGATTGGCGGATGTCGGGATGGAATCCACGCTCGCCGGAAAGGCCCGTTGCTTGTTTTCGGAAACCAGAGCCGCCGCCGTCACCTGCGGGATCATGAAGCCGCTGTTCAACCCCGGCCGGGGCGTCAGAAAGGCGGGCAGTCCCGACAGGGCCGGATCGACCAGCATCGCGATCCGCCGCTCGGCTATGGACCCGATCTCGCACACCGCCATGGCGATCATGTCGGCGGCAAAGGCCACCGGCTCCGCATGGAAATTGCCGCCCGACAAAGCCTCATCCGTCTCCGCGAAGATCAGCGGATTGTCGGATACCCCATTGGCCTCCGTCTCCAGAATCACGGCGGCGGACCGCATCACATCCAGCGCCGCGCCCATCACCTGCGGCTGGCAGCGCAGGCAATAGGGATCCTGCACCCGCGGATCGTCCGCCCGATGCGAAGCGCGAATGGCCGACCCCGCCATCAACGCGGCCAGGGCTTCCCCTACCGCGATCTGCCCCGCATGCCGCCGCAACCGATGGATACGCGGATCGAAAGGGGCATCGGTCCCCTTGGCCGCCTCGGTCGAGAGCGCTCCGGTCACCAGCGCGGTCCGGAACAACCGATCCGCCCCGAACAACCCCGCCAAGGCATTGGCGGTGGAAAATTGCGTCCCGTTGAGCAGCGCCAACCCCTCTTTCGGTCCCAACTCCAGCGGCGTCAGTGCAGCCCGCGCCAAAGCCTCCGCAGCAGGCAAACGCTTGTCCTCGACCCAAATCTCACCCACCCCGATCATCGCGGCGGTCATATGCGCCAGCGGGGCCAGATCGCCGCTCGCTCCTACCGATCCCTGCGCCGGCACAACCGGAGTCAGCCCCCGCGCCAGCATCGTCTCCAGCAAGGCCACGGTCTGCGGCCTGATCCCCGAAGCCCCCTGCGCCAGACTCGCCAGCTTCAACGCCATCATCAGCCGCACCACCGGCACAGGGGAGGGGAGGCCTGTCCCGGCCGCATGACTGAGCACGATATTGCGTTGAAGCGCCGCCAGATCCTCATCCCCGATCTTCACGCTCGCCAGCTTCCCGAAGCCGGTATTGATCCCGTAAACCGGCTCATGCCGCGCCAATATGCGTTCGACCGCCGCCGCCCCCGCCGCGATCCGGGGTGCGGATGCCGGGTCCAGCCCGACTGCCGCGCCCTCATGGATCGCCCGCCATTGCCCCAGCGAAACCTCGCCCGGAATGAGCATCATCGTCCTCTCCAGATACGGGCATGGAGCGGATTATACCCCATGCGATACACCAGCTCGGCAGGCCGCTCTATGTCCCAGATCGCGAGATCGCAGCTCTTGCCGACCTCCAAAGTCCCGACCCGGTCGAGCAACCCCAAAGCCCGCGCCGCCTCCCGCGTCACCCCGGCCAGACATTCCTCGACGGTCAGCCGGAACAGGGTCGCCCCCATATTCATCGCCAACAGCAGCGATGTCAGCGGCGAAGTCCCCGGATTGCAGTCGGTCGCCAGCGCCATAGGCACCCCCGCCCGCCGCAGCGCGTCAACGGGCGGCGCCTTGCTATCGCGCATGAAGTAGAAGGCTCCCGGCAACAGCACCGCCACCGTTCCGGCCCGCGCCATGGCGGCCACGCCCGCCTCGTCCAGATGCTCCAGATGATCCGCCGACAAGGCCCCATGCCGGGCCGCCAGTTCCGCGCCATGCAGGTTGGACAATTGCTCCGCATGCAACTTCACCGGCAAGCCAAGCCGCCGCGCCGCCGCGAACAACCGCCCGATCTGGGCAGGCGAAAAGCCGATCCCCTCGCAAAAGCCATCCACCGCGTCGGCCAGCGGCGCCACCGCTGGCAAGACCCGCTCGATCAGCAGATCGACATAGCCCTCCGCATCCCCGGCAAATTCCGGCGGAATCGCATGCGCGCCCAGAAAAGTCGTAGCGACTGACACAGGCCGTGCTTCCCCCAAGCGCCGCGCCGCGCGCAGCATCTTCGCTTCATTCTCAAGGTCCAGCCCATAGCCCGACTTCACCTCGACCGTGGTGACGCCTTCGGCCATCAGCGCGTCCAGCCGGGGCAGGGCGCTCGCCACCAGCGCATCCTCGCTCGCTTCGCGCGTGGCCCGCATGGTGGAGACAATCCCGCCCCCAGCCCGCGCAATCTCCTCATAGCTGGCCCCGGCGAGCCGCATCTCGAACTCAGCCGCCCGATCGCCGCCATGCACCAGATGGGTGTGGCAATCGATCAGTCCCGGCGTGATCCAACGCCCGGCGCAGTCGATGACTTCCACCGCGTCCGGCGCGTCCCCGGCAGGTCCGGCATAGCAGATCAGACCCCCGCGCACGCCCACCGCGCCGCCCTCGATCACTGGCACGTCACCCCGCAAGGTCGCGATCCGCGCATGGGTCCAGACTCTATCGCAGGGAGGGGGCATCGTCATTTCCCACTGGCATCGACTCAATAATGTATATACTTAAATGCGTACTATCACCATTGTCCAGAGAAGGAAGAGAATGGCGCTCTGGTTCGAACAGGCCTTGCTCCCCGAAGGCTGGCGCAGCGGCGTCCGCATCACCCTGAGCGGCGGCCAGATCGCGACCATCACCCCCGACACCAGCCCCGCACCTGAAGACGAACGCCACGGCCCTGCCTTCGCAGGCTTGCCCAATGTCCACAGCCACGCCTTTCAGCGCGCCATGGCGGGCCTCACCGAGAGGGCGGGGGCGGGCAAAGACAGCTTCTGGACCTGGCGCGAGGCGATGTACCGCTTTGTCGATCGCCTCGATCCCGATGGCCTGCATGCCATCGCCGCGCTGGCCTATGCCGAAATGCTGGAAAGCGGCTTCACCAGCGTCGGGGAGTTTCACTATCTCCACCACGACCCTAGCGGCGTCCCTTATGCCAACCCCGCCGCCATGGCCGAAGCAATTGCGGAAGCCGCCCAGGAGACGGGCATGGCGCTGACCCTGCTCCCGGTCTTCTACGCCCATTCCGACTTCGGCGGCGCGCGCCCGACGACAAGCCAACGCCGCTTCCTCCACAGCCGGGACAGTTTTTCCCGCCTGATGGAAGCCCTCAAGCCCCTCGACGCGATATTGGGCGTGGCGCCCCACAGCCTCCGCGCCGTCACGCCTGAAGAACTGGCGGACGTCACAATTCTTGCGCCGGACGGGCCCATCCATATCCACATCGCTGAACAGCGTGCCGAGGTCGAAGCCTGCCTCGCCTGGAGCGGCCAGCGCCCGGTCGAATGGCTGATGGATCACGCCCCGGTCGACCGCCGCTGGTGCCTCGTCCACGCCACTCACGTCACCGACAGCGAACTTGGCCCCGTCGCGAAAAGCGGCGCCACTGTCGGCCTATGCCCCATCACCGAAGCCAATCTGGGCGATGGCCTCTTCCCCGCCCGATCCTTCCTCGCCCAGGGCGGCCGGATCGGCATAGGCTCCGATTCCAACGTCGAAATCGACGCCGCCGCCGAACTGCGCCTTCTGGAATATGGCCAGCGCTTGATCCATCAGGGCCGTAACCTACTCACAGCCCCAGGCCAATCCACCGGCGCCAGCCTCTACCATCATGCCCAAAGTGGCGCTCAGGCGTTGGGCCACGTCCCCGCAGCCCTCACCCCCGGCGCCCGCGCCGACATCGTGACCCTCCGCCGCGATAACCCCGCCACCGCAGCCCGCTCAGGCGATCATCTGCTCGATAGCTGGATCTTCGCCCGCGCCGACATTGATAGCGTCTGGTGCGCCGGCAAGAAGCGGGTTAGCGCGGGCCTCCACCACGCCCGCCCCGCCATAGAGGCGCGTTACACCCAATTGCTCAAGGCTCTGCTCGATTGACCCGTCCCCAGACAGACGCGCTCCACAGCCGCATCCGCCGCGACATAGAAGGCCGCATCATGTCGGGGCAATGGCGTCCCGGCCACCGCATCCCCTACGAGCATGAGTGGATGGAGACCTATGGCTGCTCCCGCATGACGGTGAACAAAGCGCTGCGCTCGCTGGTGCAATCGGGCCTGCTCGAAAGCCGCAAGCGCGCGGGCACCTTCGTCGCCGCCCCCCGCTTCCACCGCGCAGCGCTTGAAATCCCGGACATCCGCGCCGAGGTCGAGGGGCAAGGCCTTGCCTACCGCCTCGACCTGCTGCGCTGCGAGCGGCGCAAGGCGACGGCGGACGACAAGACGCTGCTGCGCATCGCGGACGGCGAATTGCTGGCGATCGAATGCCGCCATTTCGCTGAAGACCTGCCCTATGCCCTCGAACAGCGGCTGATCAACCTTGCCGCCGTCCCCGAAGCGGCAGAGGCGGATTTCTCCACCGAGCCTCCCGGCTCCTGGCTGCTCGCTCATGTTCCCTGGACCGAAGCCGAACATCGCATCACCGCCATCACCGCCGACAAAGCGACGGCGGGAAGCCTCCAGTCCCCGGAAAACGCCGCCTGTCTGGCGCTGGAGCGCTGGACATGGCGTGGCGAGGAACGCATCACCTACGCCCGCATGCTCTACCCCGGCGACCGTTACGCGCTGACCGCCCACTTCCACGCCGGACTCTCAATCAGCGCTTCCCCCGGAAAGCCCATCGCATCGTCCCGGCCAAGGCAAAAGCCCCTACCCGAACCAAGGGCCATGCCATGACCGGCACCGAAAACCCATGCATCCGCCGCGCCCACCCCGGCAGCAAGGCGACGGAAGCCTGCATCATCATCGCCTGCGCCGGAGCCAACGCAATCGAAGGCGCAGGCTGGTGCAACACTCTCCGCGCCACTTCCCGCGTCCGCTCCGTCACCGCCAGCTCGTCGCGAAAGCGCGCCATCAACATCACCGCCTGCGCCCGGCTTTCCGGCACCGGGTCAGCCCCCAGGGCTCGCGCCACCAGGGCGGTCTCCGCAAAATAGCGGTCCTGCTCGGCCAGCGACATGAACGGCTCTCCATAAGCGATCCACGCATCCAGAAAGCTCATCGCCTCGCAAACATGCACCCAGGCGAGCAACCAGGGATCACTCGCCGCATAAGCCGTGCCGTCAGCCAAAGTCCCCCGCACATGCTCATGCACCTGCCGCACGCGCGCGATCGCCGCTTCCGCCTCCGCCCGCTCGGCATAGGTGGTCACCGCGATGAACCGCGCCGTCCGCCGCAGCCGCCCCAGCATATCGTCGCGGAAACTGCTATGATCCCAAATCCCCGCCAGCGCGGCGGGATGCAGCATCTGCATCAGCAAGGCGCTCACCCCGCCGATCATCATGCTGGTGACATCGCCATGCACCCGCCGGATCACCGAGCCGGGCGGATATAGCGCCAGATCCGAAGCCTTGACCGGCTTCTCCCCCTTCGCGCTGTCATGGAACACACCTCGCACCTGCCCCACCAGCAGGCGCCGCAGCATGTGCGAAGGACGTTCGATCACCTGATCCTCCTCATGAAGGCATGGGGAGGATCAGCTCTCCTACCCGGCCGCCATCTGCGTCATCGACGCATAATCCGTCTTCCCGGTTCCCAACAAAGGCAGCGCGTCCAGCACCCTGATCTCCCGCGGCAGAGCCAGTTCCGCCACCCCATGTGCCTTACCCCAGGCCTGCAAAGCCGCCGCCTTCGCCTCCCGCGCCGTGGTGAACAGCACCAACTGTTCCCCCTTGCGCGCATCCGGGCGCGTCACCACCGCATGCTCGGCCTCCGGCCAGACTGCCGAAGCATAGCCTTCCACGGCGGGTAGGGAAATCATCTCGCCGCCAATCTTGGCAAAGCGCTTCGCCCGCCCTCTTATGGTCACAAAGCCCTGCTCATCGATGGTCACGATGTCGCCCGTATCATGCCATCCGCCCTCCGGCGGTTGCAGCACGCCCGGCGCATCGGCCTTCATATAGCCCGCCATGATATTCGGCCCCCGGATCGAGAGCCGCCCGCCCTCGCTGATCCCCGGCACCTCGTCCAGCCGCGCCTCGATCCCCGGCAGCAGCCGCCCGACCGATCCGGCGCGGAAATGCATCGGCGTGTTGACCGCGATCACCGGTCCCGCTTCGGTCGCGCCATAGCCTTCCAGGATGCGCAGCCCGAACTTCTCGGCATAGATTTTGCGCGTCTCCTCCCGCACCCGCTCGGCCCCCGCGAAGATGTAGCGCAGCGAATAGAAATCATAGCCATGCGCCATCCGCGCATAGCCCGACAGGAAGGTGTCCGTCCCGAACAGGATCGTCGCATTGGCGTCATAGGCGAGCGCCGGCACGATCCGGTAATGCAGCGGACTGGGATAGAGCAGCGTCTTCACCCCATGGAAGATCGGCAGCAAAGTCCCGCCGGTCAGCCCGAAACTATGGAACACAGGCAAGGCGTTCAACACCACATCGGCGGAATTGAAATCGATCCGAGCCGCCAACTGGCGACAATTGGCCAGCAGGTTGCGATGGGTCAGCACCACCCCCTTGGGCAACCCCTCCGACCCGCTGGTGAAGAGAATGACCGCCGCATCGTCCGGCGTAACCCTGAGCCGCTTATGCGCCCGCCCGGCAAAGCGGCTGGCGATCAACCCCCGTAGCTTTGCGCCGATCCCGATGCCCGCCGCCACATCCTCCAGCCAGAGGACAGCAATCCCCTCGGCCTCCAGCCCGGCAACGACGTCGCCCAGCTTCCCCTGTTCGACAAAGGCCCGGGCGGTCACGATCGTTCTGATTTGCGCGGCAGTGCAGGCCGCTTTCAGGTTCGCCAGCCCCGCCGTGAAATTCAGCATCGCCGGCACGCGCCCGCCAGCCTGCAAGGCAAAGAAAGCCACCGCCACCCCCGCCACATTAGGTAGCAGCACGCCGACCGCTTCCCCCTGCCGCGTCGAACGGCCCAAGGCCCGCCCCAGCACCAGCGCGCCCGTCACCAGCCGCCCGTAACTCAGCGGCTCGCGCTTCACATCCTCGACCACCAGCGCGCCCGCGCCATGGACATGCCGCGCCTCCAGCAGCGCTTCGAACAGGGTGCGATCCGTGTCTGAGGTCGCGAACATCATCTGGCTCATCTCGTCATAGAGCCGCCGCCCGGCGATCGCCCGCCGCGCCCGCGCCGTCATCTCGCCCTCTATGGCGAAGCGGCGCGGCGGCAGCACGGTCAGCGAAATCTTGGGGAAACGCCGTAACCGCACCTTGCCCCGCAGCCGCGAGAAAGGCGTGAACTGCGCCCCATCGATCCGCACCGGGATGATCGGCGCATCGGCCTTGTCCGCAACCATGCCGGGGCCGTCGAACACCTTCATCAGCGCGCCGGTCACGGTGATCCGGCCTTCGGGGAAAATCACCAAAGTCCGCCCCTCCCGCACCGCCTTCACCATCGCCTTGGCCGACAGGGGATTGGTCGGATCGACCGGAAAGGCATCGAACAGCGGCAGGAAAGGCTTCACCCACCAGGCCTTGGCGATCCGCGTATGCACCGCGAAAGTCGGCTTGCCAGGCAGGAAAGCCGCCAGCAGCAAGCCGTCGAGAAACGACACATGGTTCACCACCACGACCGCCGGTTCCCCGACGCCGGGCATATTCTCCGCCCCATGCACCTCCACCCGGTAGCAAAGCCGCAGCAGCCCCCGCACGATCGCCTTGATGACCGTCTCCGGCAGCAACCAGCAGCTAATCAACGCAACGACCAGAGTCGCAAAGCCCATCACCCCGATGACGCCGGGCACGCTCTCCCCCCGCGCCAGCATCGCCGTCACCGCCGATACGACCGCCACCGTGGTCGCCGCATTGACGATATTGTTCGCGGCGATGGTCCGCGACCGCTCCTCACGCGGGCTGTGCGTCTGAAGAATGGCGTAGAGCGGCACGATGAACATCCCGCCCGCAAAGGCGATGCCGAACAGATCGACCATGATCCGCCAGCTCCCCGGCGACCCGACGAATACGGCAATGCCCGCGCCCGAATGCACGGGGACATAAGCACTGGTCGACAGCCACAGATCGATCATGAACCCCGCCAGCGCCAGCGCGGACACCGGCACGAACCGCGCCGACACATGCCCGCCCAGCAGCCGGTTCACCAGCATCGACCCCAGCGCCACGCTGATCGAGAAGATCAGCAGGAAGAAGGTGGCGACCTCCTGCCGCGCTTTCAGAACCCCGCTCACCAAAGGCGCGAATTCCGCCAGCAGCACTGCGCCCACCGCGAAGAACCAGCTTATCCCCAGGATCGACAGCCACACGCCCCGCCCATGCCGGGCGGCTTTCAATATATGCCAGGTACTCCTGAACACATTCCGCTCGATCCGCAGCCCCGGCACCACCGTCGGCGCGGTCGGCACCGCCAGACTGACCAGAAACCCCAGCGTCGCCAGCCCGACCGCGACCATGCCTGCTTCCCAGGGCGGAATGACGCCCGCCAGCAACTGCCCGCTCAGGATCGCAAGGAAAGTCCCCGCTTCGATCAGCCCGGTCCCGCCCATAATCTCTTCAGGCCGCAAATGCTGCGGCAGGATCGAGAATTTGACCGGCCCGAAGATCGTCGAATGCAGCCCCATCAGGAACAGGCAAGATAGCAGCACCGGCACCGATTCCAGCCAAAATCCGGTGACGGCCAGCGCCATGATGACGACCTCCGCCGCCTTCACCGCCCGCACCAGCTTCGCCTTGTCCCAGGCGTCCGCCAACTGTCCCGCCAGCGCGGAAAAGAGGAAATAGGGCAGGATGAACAGGCCCGTGGCGATCGTCGCCAGCAGCTCCGCCTTGTCCGGCTCAGCGCGATAGAGGCCGAAATTGGCCAGGAACAACAGAGCGAACTTCAACAGATTGTCGTTGAACGCGCCCAGAAACTGCACCACGAACAAGGGCGCGAAACGGCGTTTACCCAGCAAAGACAGATCAGGTGCGGACATTTTCTTACCCCCGTCCTTCACGCATTATGCAGCATTTGTCGCGGAGTTGTTAAGCGGCTCGCGCAACACGCGATTATAAAGCCATCCGATCCCGATCAGGCTGAACCCCAAAGCCAGGAAGGATGCGATCCGAAGCAGGCCGGTGAGGCCGGAGGCATCGAACAGGAACACCTTGGCCACCGCCGCCAGCATCAACAGCAGCGAAGCGATCCGCCAATCCCCGGCTTTCCTGTGGATGCCCCAGAGCAGAAAGCCGATCGCCAGCCCCAAAGCCAGCACGGACCGCAATATGTCCTCCGCTTGACCGACCCCCGGCACGGTCAGCAGGGAGCCGACGAAAAGCTGCCGCAGCAAGGCTATCCCGGACAGCGCGATCAGCCCCATCCGCAACCCGTCCGCCAGGCGCGGAGCCCAAGCCCCGACGACCCAAAGCGCCGCGAAGGAAAGTGCAAAAGCAGCCGACAGCAGATTGAAAACCGGCCAGCTCCCCACCGCCTGCGGAAACCACAGCGGATCATGCAGCACAACGGTATAGACCAGCAAATGCGCCAACCCCGCACCCGCGAGCAGTCCTCCGACCGCCCGTCCCAATAGCGGCGGGAAAGGTCGGGGGAGGGCCAGTCGCTCCATCCGCCAAGCCACGAACCCGGCTCCAATCAAAAGCCCCTCCCAAAGCGTCCGCTCCGCCAAGGCGAGGCGCGTCACATCGTCCCAGCTCTCCAGCCCGAAGACCTGCTTATACCCGACATGCACGGCGACCCCGCCCAGCACCGCCGCGACAACCCATCCGACCCGCCGTTCGATCACCCCGACAACCGAACGAGCCCGCCACAAGGCAAAGCCCAACATCACCGCAGGCACCACCAGACGCCGCACCGCTTCCCCGATCCCCGGCAAATCCCGCGCCAGCATCGGCTCGCCCACCAGCGACAGCAAGGCCCGCCCCGACCAAAGTCCCACCGGCCAGCATGCCCAAAGCGCCACCACCGTCAGAGCCACGCCCAACCCAGGCGCCATCCGTCCCACGGCCAGTTTCCGCGCGCCTTCCGCCAACAGGGCCAGACCCAAAGCCGCTCCCACCGGCACCCAGATTGCAGGCACCGCCTGCGCCACCGCCCCATAAGCGAGCAGCACGGCCGCGCCCTGCGCCACCATCCGGCCCTCGACGAACCGCGCCCGCCAGGCGAACAACGCCGCCATCGACGCGCCCGCCGCCCAACATATTACCCCCTGCCAGGCAGCGTCCGCCGCCGCGCCGCCCCAAAGCCGGACCACCTCATCCGATCCAGCCAAAGCCACGACCGTGCCAAAGGCGAAGCCCCAGCCACTCCATTCGACCCGCCGATCCCCGGCCCGTTCCGCCAGCATCAGCAGCCCCGCCGCCACCGCCGCGATCACCACCGCCAGCATCCACCCCGCCAGCCCCAGCCCACCGGCCACGACCAGCAGCAGCGCCGCCGCGCTCGCCAGCGTCACGAAGCGCGCATCCTCCCGCCGCCCCTCGCAACTCCAGCCGGTCAGCATCGCGACCCCCGGCAATCCTGCCGCCGCCAGCGCCAGCAGGGCAAATTCCCCGTCCAGCCCCTCGCGCCAGAAATGCCCCAGCCCCAGGGAAAAACCGCCCAGCGCCAACCCGGCGACTTGCCCCGCCTCGACCAGCGTGCCCCCGCGCCAGACCCGCCACAGGGCCGCCCCACCATAAATCGCCACCATCCCCAGCATGACGAGCGCAAAGCGTCCCATCTCCGGATCGGGCCAGACCGCCGCCAACAGCAGCGCAACGCCCAGCCCGACCGCCGCCAGAGGCCGCAGCGCCGCATCCCGCCCCAGCCACAGCAGCGCGGCCGAAAGCAGCCCGAACAGTCCCCAATGCAACAGCGAAAAACCGCCCATCGCCACCAAAGCCGCCATTTGCGCCGCCGCGACGACCGCTGCGCCGACCCGCAACAGCACCGCCCGCGCGCCCGAAAAGGCGAAAAGCGGCAGCACCACGCCCAGCATCAGCACCAGTAACCCGACTGAAAGCGAGGACGCCCAATCCAACGCCCCCACGGCCAGCATCACCGCGCCCCAAGCCGCCCCGCCGATCAGCGCACTGACGCCCAGCCACATCCACCGCTGTGCCCGCGACAGCACGGTGAGTCCGCCCACCGCCAAGGCCAGATAGCAACTCAGCAACGGCACATTGGGCTGCCCCGCCTGGACCAGCGCAGGCGCCGCCAGGCCGCCCACCAGCCCCAGCAACGCGCTTGGCGCTCCGAAACGCAGCGACAGCGCCATGGCCAGCCCGGTCACCCCCGCCAGCCCGGCAAAGGCGACCCCCGGTCCCACCAGACCATACAGCGTATGCGCCGCCAGGATGCTGACATAGAGCGTCGCCAGACCGGCCCCGGAAAGCGCCTGCCGCACCCGCGCATCGCGCACCCGCTCCTCCAGCCGCAAGGCAGCCTCGGCGCACCCGATCAGCGCCCCGCCGAACAACAGCCCCAGCACGATCCGCACCAATGGCGACAGCAAGCCCGCGTCGATCGAATATTTGACCAGCAAAACCCCCGCGACCGCCAGCGTCACCCCGCCTGCCCAGATCGGCAGGCGGCGGCCGAAGAGTTCCTCGAAACCGAAGGAGGGGCGGACAGGGGCTGCGATGGGCTTCTCCGGTTCGGCCGCGATTGCCTCGATCGGCGGCGGAGGAGGGGCTGTCACACTGTCCGCTCGCCGCTCCACAATCGCCGCGGGACGTAGCGCGCGCTCATCCCTCTCTTCGTCATCCCCGCGAAGGCGGGAATCCATTTCCCGCATCTCACCCCAAGGCGAACGCTCAGGAGATGGACCCCCGCCGGTGCCTGGGTGACGGTCGTGGGTAAGGGAAACGCCAATGTCAACGCTGGTCCCTTCCAATGCCGCCAACCGCCGTTCGGCGGCCTTCAGCCGCCCGCGCATGTCGAACAGAATCACCCCGAAAGCCAGCAGAACAAGCGCCATGAACATGAGTCGCACCCCTGAAACCCTGCGGAACGATCATCGCACTAGCGTAAAATTAGACACTGTTCAATAAAATAATTAGACAGCGTTCAATTCTTTCACTATCGCTCTGGCATGGGAAGACGGTCCGACCATAGCCGCGAAGAACTGGAGGCGCTGATCCTTGCGGAAGGACACCGCCACATGGCCGAAACCGGCTTCGCCAAATTCTCCTCGCGCGAAGTGGCCAAACGCATCGGCTATTCGGTCGGCACGCTCTACAATGTTTTCGGCAGCTACGACCGGCTGATCGCCGCCATCAACACGCGCACCTTCGACCTCTGGGCCGCCTTTCTGGAGCGACGTCTCGCCAGCAACCCGGCGGACCGCATCGCCGCGCTGGTGGAGGGCTATTTCAGCTTTGCCCAGGACAATATGAATATCTGGATGGCGATCTACGATCATCGCTTGCCGCCCGGCGTCCCCCTGCCGGAGGATTATGCCCGCCAGCGCGCAGGCCTTACCGAAGTCGTCGTGCGCGAAGTCGCCGCCGTCCTGCCGCCGCACACAAGGGACGTCGCGTCACGCCTCGCCCGCTCGCTGGTGGCGACCGTCCACGGCCACTGCACCTTCGCGCTCAACGGCAGCTTCGCCCTTTTGGGGGAGACCGACCCGCTCGAAATGGCCACGGCCCGCGTCAAGGAATCATTGAGGGCCGCCGGGGCAAATCTGTAACATATGGAGGCAATAGGGGAACGCGACGCAGCCGTCTGAATCTGCTATAGTCCGCCCCACTGTCAGGGGAGTCGCATCATGGTCTACTGGATGCTCAAGGGCCGGGAATTCGCCAATTGCAACTGCGAATATGGCTGTAACTGCCAGTTCGGCGGCCTGCCCGACAAGGGCCATTGCCAGGCCGCCTTCGGTTTCGCCATCGATGAAGGCCGCCATGGCAATACCGACCTGTCCGGCCTCAACATCGCCGCCGTCTTCCGCTGGCCTGGCCCCATTCATGAAGGGCAGGGCGAATGCGCCGCCTTCGTCGACGAACGGGCGACGGAAGCCCAACGCAACGCCCTGCTGACGATCATGACCGGCGGCGACACCGCGCCGATGGCGACCGTCTTCGCGGTCTTCGCCTCCACCATCACGACCATGCACGAGCCAAGCTTCGTCCCCGTGGACTTCGAGGTCGACGTGGAAGGGCGCAAGGGCCGCCTGCGCATCGCCGGCCATCTGGAAATGGACGGCGAACCGATCCGCAGCCCGGTCGACGGATCGGAAATCCGCGCCCAGATCCACCTGCCCGAAGGTTTCGAATATGAGGTGGCGGAGGTCGGCTCCGGCGCGAGTCGATCGATCGCGCCGATGCAGCTCGACCATGCATCCAGCTACGGCCAGTTCGCCTATCTCCATCTCGACAGCCACGGCGTCGTCAGGGGCTGATGGTGCCGTTATGGAGCGCGGTGCTCGCCCGGCACCGCTTGATTTCCCTTGTCGCGTTGGCGGTGCTGATCGCGCTGGCATGGAGCTGGCTATTTTCAGGCGCGGGCATGGGCATGGCTCCGACGGTTTCGCTGCTGCCCTCGGGCCTTGCCGAAGAGCCGATGCTGGCGATGATGATGCCCGGCGATGGACCCTGGGCAGCGACGCAGTTCGTCGTGACGCTCGCCATGTGGTGGGTGATGATGGTCGCGATGATGCTCCCCTCCGCCGCGCCGACGATCCTGCTTTACGCCCGCGCCGTACATGCCACCGCGCGCCCCGCGACGGAGAGCTTCACCTTGGGCTATCTCCTTGTCTGGGGCGTCTTTTCCCTCATCGCCACGCTGGCGCAATGGCGCCTGGCCAAAGCGGCGATGCTTTCCCCCATGGCGATGGCGACCTCCAGCCGACCGCTCGCCGCCGCGCTGCTGATCGCGGCGGGGGTCTATCAGATCAGCCCGTGGAAGGACGCCTGCCTGCGCCAGTGTCGTAGCCCCGCGCAATTCCTCAGCCGCCATTTCCGGCCGGGATGGACCGGCGCGCTGCGCATGGGGATGCTCCACGGCGCCTGGTGCGTGGGTTGCTGCTGGATGCTGATGGCGTTGCTGTTCGCTGGCGGGATCATGAACCTCGCCTGGATCGCGCTGCTGACGCTGCTCGTCGCGCTGGAAAAGCTGTTGCCCTGGGGTCGCGCGGTTTCTGTGGCGGCCGGGCTTGGCTGCATCCTCTGGGGGTGGGTGATATTGGTGGGGTGAGGGTTTATTTGCGGGAAGGGGTGGAAGGCGGACGCTTCCTGTTTTGTCATTCCCGCGAAGGCGGGAATCCATCTCCCAGCGTTGCATCAAGCGGTTAGGTCAGGAGATGGATCCCCGCCTTCGCGGGGATGACGAACTTCGAAAATGTCCGGAAATGACCAAAACCAGACGTCTGCCCATCACGCCTCGCCCTTTTCCATCCCCGCGTGGAAGGCGATCCTCAACGCTTCGGCCAGGCTTTTCACCTCAAGCTTCTGCATCAGGTTGGCGCGGTGGATTTCCACGGTGCGCGGGCTGATGCCCAGATCATAGGCGATGGTCTTGTTGGGCAATCCTTCCACCAGCCCGTCCAGCACTTCCCGTTCCCGCTCGGTCAGGATGTTGAGCCGCGCCCGGGCGTCGTCGGCCCGCGCGCCCGCCCCGCGATCCGCAACAGCCACCTGCCGCGCCGCATCGACGCAACCCATCAGCGCCGCCTTTTCGAACGGCTTTTCGATGAAGTCGCTCGCCCCCGCCTTCATCGCCGTCACCGCCATGTCGATGTCGCCATGCCCGGTCATGATGACCACCGGCAGCATGATGCCCCGCGCCCGCAGCTCGCGCTGCACCGCCAGCCCGTCTATGTCGGGCATCCGCACGTCCAGCAGCACGCAGCCCGGCTCCAGATTGGCGGCTTCCTTCAGAAAGGGTAAGCCGCCCTCGAACAGCTTCACGGCGAAACCGCTCGTCTTCAACATGAAGGACAGCGACCGCCGGATCGCCTCGTCATCGTCCACGACATAGATGGGGAATGCTTCGCTCATGCCCTATTCTTCCTTGCTGGCCGCATTTTGCGAGCCGTCCACCGCGTCCAGGGTGAAGTGAAAGGCCGTGCCGCCCCATTGCGACGGCGCAGCCCAGATGCGCCCGCCATGCCCTTCGATGATGGTCTGGCTGATCGATAGGCCGACGCCCATGCCGGACGCCTTGGTGGTGGTGAAGGGGTTGAAGAGCGTGCGCGACATTTCCGGCGCCAACCCCGGCCCGCTGTCCGCGACGATCACCTCCACCCGGCCGTTTTCGTCGGGAAGGGCGGACAGGCGCAGGATGCGCGCCGGGCTGTCGGCCATTGCCTCCACGGCGTTCTTGGTGAGGTTGATGATGACCTGCTGCAACTGCACCCGGTTGACCAGCACCTTGTCGACGCGCGGATCGACGCTGATGTCCATGTCCAGCCCCCGGCTGTCGACGCCGATGAAGGCCAGCGCCGCCCCTTCCGCCAGCAGCCCGCGCAGGGGTTCGGGCTGGCGCATGGTTTCGCCGCGCTTGATGAACTCGCGCAGGGACCGGATGATCTCGCCCGCGCGCAGCGCCTGGTTCGCGCTTTCCGCCATCGCCTCGCGCAGCAATTCCCGGTCCACCGGCCCTTCGGCGTCGAGCATGTCGCGCCCCGCCTCCAGATAATTGGCGATGGCCGTCAGGGGCTGGTTGAGTTCATGCGCCAGCGCGGAGGCCAGCGTTCCCATCGCCGTCACGCGGCCGACATGGGCCAGCTCCGCCTGCAAATCGGCCACGCGCCGCTCGGCCTGCTGGCTTTCGGTGAGGTCGCGGATGAAGCCGGTAAACAGCCGCCGCCCCTCATCCTGCACCTCGCCCACCGACAGTTCGATGGGAAAGGTCGACCCGTCCCGCCGCCGCGCGCTGGTCAGGCGGCCGACGCCGATGATCCGCTTTTCCCCGGTCGACAGATAATGATGGATATAGCCGTCATGCCTTTCCCGATCGGGGGAGGGCATCAGCATCGAGATATTTTCGCCCAGCACGTCGCTTTCGGCATATTGGAACATGCGCTGCGCCGCCGCGCTGAACGACACGATCTGCCCGCGCATGTCGATGACGATCAGCGCGTCCGGCACGGTCGCCAGGATGGAGCCGAGCAGAGCCTGTTCCAGACTATGCTCGCGCTGCGTCAATCCATCGGTTTCGTCGTCCGCTACCGCCATGCCCCCACCATGCCGTGGCTTCAGTGCGCCAGCAAGAGCGGAACATGCACTTCGCGCAGCAGGGCGCGGGTCACGCCGCCGAACACCATTTCCCTCAGGCGGCTATGGCCGAAGGCGCCCATCACCATCCAGTCCGGCTTCAGCACGCCGATGGCGGCCTTCAGCGCCGCTTCGACGGTGCGGCCGTCCTGCGGCCAGGTGTGGAACTGGCATTTGATGCCGTGGCGGGCCAGATATTCCGGCGCATCGGTCGCCGGGAAGGGATATTTGCCCGCTTCCTCGACCGTCACGACATGCACTTCCTCCGCCAGTTTCAGCAGCGGCACGGACAGGCGCAGCGCGGCGGAGGCTTCCTGCGAACCCTCCCATGCCACGACTGCGCGGCCCGTGACCGGAAAGGACTTCGCCTCCTGCGGCACGGCGATCACCGGAACCCGCCCGGCCAGCGCCAGATCGGCGGCCAGGTGCAGCGGATCGGCAAATTCCTTGCGCGGGCCAGCCGGCAGGGTGACGATCATGCCGTCGGTCAGCGTCGCGGCGGACAGCAGGCCATGGACGACATCGCCCTCCACATGGCGCCAGTCCCAGCTCACACCCTCCCGGCGCAGCCGGTCCTCTATGCGTGTCCGGGCCTTTTCGTCGATGTCGTAGAGTTCGGCCATCATCGCCGGGGCCATGGATGCGCCGCCATACATGTCCGCCGCGACGAAATCGGGCACGGCGGTCACCTGCACGCAATGGATATGCGCGCCCGATGCGCGGGCCAAATCGCAGGCTGCCTGCAAGCGGCTTTCCGCGCCATGATCTTCATGAATGTGCAGCAGGACCGATTTCATTGTCTGTCTCCCGGCAAGCGTCTCTTCCCCATATGGCTAGGACTGCCTCGGCGCGGTCGCCATCAGGAATAATCCTTATATCTCTTTTCGCGGCGGAATCCGATTGCAATGGTCATGAGCTGGACGACCATACGCCTCGAACTTGCCCGGACGCCGGCCTTTCCCAATGGATCGGCGGCGCGAAGCTATGTGCTGCGCCTGCCGCTGGGCAGCGGCGGCCTGATCGATGAAAAGGAATATCGCATCCATCCCGAACTGGCGACCGCCCGCCGTTTCTGGCCTAACGAGCCGGACCGGCACGGCACATTGCTGCACACCCGGCACGGCTGGGCGCTGTCCTATGAGCCGGGGGAGGCGGATGACGAGAAAATCTACCGGCTGGACGCGCACACCATCCAGCCGGGCGCCTATCTGACGCTGACCGATCCGGATGGGGAATGCCTGCCCTTCGTCGTGAAGGGGCTGAACCCGGCCTGATCGCATCCGCCTTCACCGCGGCGGAATGGCTTCATCAGGGTTAATCGATTTTACATCATTCGCAAAAAGGCGCATCCTGCAACTGAAATGGGGCAGGGGGGAATAAATGCCGCAGATCAAGGGGCTGATCGCAAGAATGGCGGCGGATCGTTCCGGCGCGTCTGCGGCGGAATATGCGTTGCTGCTTGGCTTGCTGGCCGGTTCGGTGGCGATGGCGTCCTGGGCTCTGGGGCAATCGATCACCGGCGCCCTGGATGACAGCGCGGCGCTTATCGCGCGCTATGCCGGAGCATCGGGCGCCGATGGAAGCTCTTCCTCGACAGGCGCATCCTCCGCCACGCCGGGCGCGGGAAGCTCCTCCTCCTCCACTCCACCCGGCAATTCAGGCAGTGCGCCCGGCCAGAACGGGACGACGCCCGGCCAGTCGGGTTCCAATCCCGCCAGCGGTAGCGCCCCGCCTGGCCAGTCCGGCACGAATCCGGGGCAAAGCGGCAGCAATTTCGGCCAGTCCAAGAAGAATCCCTGAGACATTTGCAGCCCGGCGTCTTGCCCTAGGGCCAATCGACATTCAGCCCTGACGGCCTGCAAATGACGCTTTTTCGTGCTTCCGGTGCTCACGTACTTTTAGTACGCTGCGCTCCGGGTCACGAAAAACCACCATTTTCGGCACGTCATCATCTGAATGTCGATTGGCCCTAAGCCGGTTCCCTCGCCCGGTGCACGATGCTGTCCGCCAGCTTCGCGCTGACCTCCGCCAGATGATCGAAATGCGCTTCATAATGCGCCATGCCCTGGCTCATCGACCGGATTTCCGCTTCCAGCCCCTGCAAGCCCGCCTCGGGCAAAAGGACTTCCAGCACATCCCAGTGGAACCAGCCGTCCAGCGCCGTCATGCGCAGCATCTGGCCCCGGTGGCTCGCCACGGCGGAGGTAATGCGTGATGTCGCGGCGCTTGGGCTCATGATCGTCGCATGGGCGATGGGCTCCAGCAGATAGGGCGATGCCGCCGCCAGCGCGTCCGACATGGCCATGCGCCCGGCGGTGCGAAAGGCCAGTTCCGAACTGTCGACGCTGTGGAATGAGCCGTCCACCAGCGCGGCGGTGACATCGACCACCGCAAAGCCGAGCGGACCCTTCGCCACGGCATCCATCACGCCTTTCTCGACTGCGGGAATATATTGCTTGGGCACCGCGCCGCCGGTGATCCGTTCCTCGAACCTTATGCCCTCTCCGCGTTCGAGCGGACGGACTTCCAGCACCACATCTCCGAACTGGCCGTGGCCGCCCGACTGTTTCTTGTGCCGCCCACGCTGCGTGACCGCCTTGCGGATCGATTCCCGGTAGGCGATGGTCGGCGCGTGGACCGACACGGCAACGCCATAGCGCCGCTTCAGCCGGTCCAGCGCGACGGCGAGGTGATCCTCGCTCATGCCGTGGAGCAGGGTTTCGCGCGACCCTTCGTTCTGATCCCAATGCAGACCGGCATCTTCTTCGGCAAGCCGGTTGAGCGCGGTGGAAAGCCGGACCTCGTCCTTATGGTCTTTGGCCGCGATCGCCAGCGCGCAATTGGCCGCCGCTTTTTCCACCCCAAGGCCTGTCGACGGGACCGTCCCCGCCATGCCGATCGCATCGCCCGCCTGGACGCCCTCGATCTTCGCGATGCCGACGATCGCGCCCGGCTTCGCCGACGGAATCTTGGTCGTGGCCGCGCCCTGGATCGCGAACAGCCCGCCGGGCCGCAACGGCCGCCCGTCGCCGTCGACCATCTCCGCCCCATCGGCAAGCGGGCCGCCGAAGATGCGGGCCAGCGCAAGCCGCCCCACCGTCGCGGCGTGGGAAATCTTGAAAAGTTGCGCCGCTTCCCCCCGGATCGCGAGCCGCTCCGCCGTCTGCGCCGCCATCGGCGTGTCATGGCGCAGCATCTTCAGCAGCCGCCGGATGCCAAAGCCATTCGACGCGGAACCGAACAGCACCGGCACGATCAGCCCGCTCGCGGTTTCCCGCGCCAGATCGGCAAAGACAGTATCGAGACTCGGTTGTTCGTCGGACAGCAACTGTTCCAGCAGCAGATCGTCATGGTCGGCCAGTTGTTCCAGCATGTGGAAGCGCGCCGCGCTTTCATCATCCTTCACATGCGGGGCGAGCGCGACCTGCTGGGATTTCTTGCCCACCTCATAATGATAGGCCCGCTCCAGCGCGAGGTCGACGAAGCCCGCGACTCGTTCCCCGGCGCGGATCGGAATCTGGCGCGCCACCAGCGCGGCGGCGCTCATCGGCGCGAGCGCTGTGAGCAGATCCTCTATGCTGCCCCGCGCCTGATCGATCTTGTTGACGAACAGCGCGTGCGGGATGCCCGACCGCTCCAGCCTGCGCAGCACCGGCTGGGCGAGGGCGGCCCGCTCCGGATCGGGATCGATCACCACGATGGCAAGGTCGGCCATGTCGAGCGCGATCGCCCCGTCCGCCGCGAAACCCGGCGCGCCCGGCACGTCGATCAACGCGAAACGGTCGCCCATCCATTCGAAATGCATCAGGTTGAGCTCGGTCGAACTGCCGCGCTCTCGGGCTTCCGGGCTGGCGTCGCCCACGCTGTTTCCCGCCTGTACCGATCCCTGGCGCGGGATTGCCCCGGTTATGAACAGCATCGCTTCCGCAAGGCTGGTCTTGCCCCCTCCGGCGGGGCCGACGAGCGCGATGGCCCGTGTACAACAGACGCTCATCCTGGCTCTCCTCCAATCCACCCGTCTTTCTTGGCGAAGGCGGTCGTTGGGAAGGGGGGATGTTCGCGCGATATCGATCGGAACGCAAGGGCGAGATCGTCAGTCGCATATTATGGGCGACAGATGACGATCCTGATGGAGAAGGAAATATGGCGGTCTCTCTATGAGGCCATCTGCCATAAAATCATCTCGCCTTGATATAGCGGTCCCAAATATATGCGACTGAAAGAAATAGAAGCGTGCTCAGATATGCTGGCAGCCAGACGATCGTCAGCAGCCTGTCGAAAATTGTGACCGTGACCATGCCTCTCGATTTTGACTGAAGGTGCCAGAACCACGCTATGCCTGCGATCCAAAGGAGCGCGATGGCAGTCAATAGCAGAGGAAGCAAAGATCCGTATATCTGGTTCACTGAAGATCTCGCCGGTTCACTGGCTGCTAAAAGGCATCCGTGTTGATTGCCTCGAAAACTGACTCGGGCCTTTCAACGAGAAGTTTCCTGCCTGATGGTTATGTTTCGAATGTCATTGGTGGGTCAAGATAGTTTTCTCCTTTAGTTGGACCGAGCTGTTTTTGAACCGGAAGCTGTCGTTGCTGGTCTACCCTATTTGGCGGTGGTGGGGCAGTTGCAGAAGCTGAAGCGGTTGGAGGGTTCGGGCGCGCTCCCCTCAGCCCAAACGAGCGCGAACCAGGACGCCCGCTTCTCGAATGGCGAGTGGGACAGGGCAGAGCGCCACTTGAGACCGAGGATGCGTTATATTTGAGGAAGTTGGTGGCCCGTTGTGCAACACCAGTATGATGACCTACGCGGTCCTGGGCAAGAGCCTGATCAGGTCGACGAGGTCGAATCCAGAGTTATGATAAGCTATTTCCCGCTCTGAACCCCAAATTGTCATTTCCAATAAACTCATGAACTGGAAAGCCATTGATCGTCCTGACTTTGGATGATCTGAATATCACTGGATCGTAGCCTCTGACGACCCAATCTGGTAGAATATAAGTGGACCCGGCGACACGAGTCTCTGCCAATGCGGGGATGGAAAAATGGTAAGTGCGGATACGCCTTGTCTACGAGCAGATGACCAGTCCTGGCGGATTGCTTGCGAGCGCGAGCCGGTGATCCGCGCACTTTCCGAGCTGCCGAAGCTCAATCGAGCAGCAGTCACGGAGGCCTCCAATCGATTAGGCATTAGCCGGGCTTGGGTGTTCAAGCTGGTAACCCGCTATCGGGCAAATCCAATCACCAGTTCGCTGCTGGGCAGACCCACCGGATTTCCTAAAGGCCGCCATCGGCTAAACCCCGATGTGGAAGCCGTAGTCACGTCAGAAATTGAGCGGTTCTTTTCAACACGTCCAAAGCCGAAATTTTCCCAGCTCACACGCCGAATAAAGCTGGCCTGCGCGGACCGAGGTCTTCCCCCGCCGGCATTTCAAACAATTAGAAGCCGCGTGGGTGAAAGGAAGCAGGGTCGCGCGTAGCGCAAACTTCCTGATGCAAGTTGCAAATGTTCAGCGCGGAATGAATTTACCCTTGATCAGATAAAAGAAAGAAACGGGCCATGAGACTAAGTTGAACCAAGCCGGTGATGCCGTTCAACCATCTACCGGGAGGTCATAACCCCGCACGAGGGCCGTGCAACCGACGTCCATCGTTACCCCAACTCGCTGCCTTTCCGTAACGCGCGGTGCATCAGGTCTCACAGCGTCTATTAACGGTTGCCCGACATGCGATTTTTGCGCGCGCCCTGTTCCAGATTGCTGCTGGTCAAAGAGTTTCAGCGGGCGCATGATGCGCCTTGATCGACCACTTTGGGGAAAGGGGCGCTTGTGCGGTCAAAGCCCATTTTTCGGCTCGGAAAAGGTCGCCTCTTTTGCGCTGTGGCAACGTTGACGGTTGCGGGGGGAATGGCCGCGCTGGTTCCTGCCTCGATGAGCAAGATGCCCGGCTACCGCGACGACACATACGGGGCTCTCCAGACGGCAAGGCGGATCGTCAATCTCCGTGGCCAGCAACCACTTGAGCGGTTGAAATTCACGCCACCGGCTGGGGTGAGCGGCAGCGCTCTCGATGCCCGGCGAGCCACCTTCACGGTCGCCAATAGCCGCAACCCGAAGCCGACCGCCGATCAGGATTGCGACCAGGGGATTTTGCCGGTCAACCGCTATCCCCTGCTGATAGAGCAGCAAGATCGGACCGCTATCGTCGGGGGTCTGTTTCTCAGTCGTGTGCCGCAATCGTCGGAATGGCGGGTCACCTACTGCAACAGCTCGGTGATCACGTTTGAGGGAGCCCCCAACGGCGTCGTCGACGGAGTACGGATCACCGGCGCGTGGGATGCGGTCCGCGCCAGCCGTGGCTCCCCTGGGCTGCTGATCGAAAACAGCTGGATCAGCAATGCACGCGACGATGCGGTCGAGAACGACTTTCTACAGACCATGACCATCCGCGACACCCTGATCGACGGCGCGTTCCAGGGCATCAGCGTCAAGCCGCGAAAAGACAGCGACATGGGCGATGCGAGCAACCAGATGGTGACGCTGTCGGGAGTTCTGCTTCGCCTGCAGGAATATTCCTACAAGGAAGGGCGGCGGTTCGGCGCGTTGGCCAAGAGCGATCAGCGCGCGCCGCGCTTTTGGGTGACAAATTCCGTTGTCGCGGTGGATTATGCCGGCGGCAGTTCCTACCCGCAATTCTGGGCGACCAGTTGGTCGAAGCTGAGCGGCTCATCCAACAACCTGTTTCTGTGGCTGTCGGATGCGCCGATCCCCGATTTCGTCCCACTCCCGCCGTCCAGCTTCCGCCTGCTCAGAGGACAGGCCGCGAGAGACGCCTGGACCCGCGCGAAGAGCAACTGGATCAATTGCCACCCGAAGCTCACCCGGCTGCCAACCGATCCGCGCTCGAACCCCGATGCATGCGTTCCGAGCAGTTGGGGAGGCTTTACAAACTGATCGCTGCCGATACTGGCTGATCCTCGCCTGATTTACCAATTGAACAACCAGTCATTGCCCAGGTGGATCTCGAACAATCGGCCGTCATTCTGCTGGTCGGCACCATAGTCGGCCACATACAGGCTCAAGGCGTTGCCATCGTTCGGGTCGCTGCTGGGCGCCAGTTCCATGCCCTTGATCTTGGTGGTGGGGCTATAGGAAGACAGCACGTCTATGGTCCCCAGTATGTTGGCCTGCGGATCGATGGCCCAGATCTTGGATGAGGCTCCCGATGCGACGAAATATACATCATGCGTGGGATCATAGGCGAGCGCCTCCGCATCCTTCATCACTGATGGGAGCGAAACCGAATTCACGAACACCCCCCTGTCGGTAAGTTCGATCATCTGCTTCAATACGCCGTCGAGCATGTGGATATGCCCGGTCACCGGATCGACCTTAATGTCTTCCGTGTCGAGAAGGCCGAGATAGCCTGTATCGAAGGAGCCGAGCTTGACCGACGGATTTGAAGGCGAGACCCAGAACACCTCCTGTTGGTCGTCGTCCGGGATATACAGATAGCCGTTGTTCGGGTTGTAAGCGAGGCCGGTAGGCTCGCTCGAGAAGGAAGTGAGGCTGTAGTTGCCTGCATAGGACCCGTCGAGTTGTAGGGAGAACAGGTTGATGTTGCTGTAAAAGGGGCTCTCGTCATGCTCTGAGTCCGCGATCAGGAGCTTGCCCATGCTTGGAATATAGGCAATGCCCGATGGATCGCTGATCCCGTAACCGGGACCGCCATCATATTTGGTGGCATCTGAAATATTGTGCACGGCGACTACGCTGGCATTGATGGCCGGCATGGGCGGAACAATGACATCGTCATCGGTGATCTTGCCAACGGCGATGGCCTTGTCGATCTGGGCGTTGGTCGCCGAGTTGATCTGGACGTTGAAGAATTCCAGCCTTTCGGCGCTGCCATCGTTCAGGAGATTGACATCGAACGTCTTTGTCAGCTCCCCCGGGCTGAAGGTTATGGAACTGGACGTGGCACCATAGTCGGCCCCCGATTTCGCCGTGAAATCGCTGGTGCCGAGGTTGACCGTGACATCATGTGTCGAGGCCTGGCTGAGGGACAGGCTGAAGGTGATTTTGCCGTCATTCTCATGCGCGGTAGCGACTGCCCCGATCGAAACGTTCGGCAGGGAGGCGAGGGAAACCCCGGCCTGCGTGTAGGTGACGGACAGCACCGGCTTCACGGCGCCTTGCGCCGAATTGAAGTCCCAACTGTCGATGTTCGTTGGTTTGAATACCCAGCCGAAGTTCGCCGCATTTTGCCCGGCGGAAGTCGAAGCCGCGGCATTCCAGGCGGCGAGGCTTTCCGTTACGTCGAACGCGTGGCTGCCCTTCGAAATCGACCCGACGTTGATACCGGTGGACGTCGCCTCGATTCCATTGATCTGCACGCCGCTGCCCAGGCTGTTCCAGGTCGATGTGGAACTCCATCCGACCAGCATGCGATTGATCGAACCGCCGGAGGCGGACCCGTCAGTGACCTCCAGGGTGAGAGACGCAGACAGGATCGTCGCCCCAATCGGAATCTGACCCGACCCGGAGCCGAACACATTGCCGAACTTCAGCAGCGGCTGCGATTCCTTTCCCGATTCCAGGATCGATCGGAAAAAAGACGCGTCGGCGAAGGGGATCGATGCCCTGTTCTGTCTCAGCATCGTATCGATGGCATCACTGTATCCGTTGGCGCCCTGGCTGAAGGTGACGCTGACGGCGATGGGAGCATCCGACTGAATTGGAGCAACGGTAACGTTCACATTCCCCTGATCAGTGCCGCCGGCACCATCCGAAACGGTGTAGGTGAACGCGTCGTCGCCGGTATAGCCCGCTGCGGGTGTGTAAAGAACCTTCCCGTTCTGGATCTGAACGCTTCCGTGACCGGCGGTGCCCAGGGCCGAAATGGACAGGGCATCGCCATCGATGTCCGTATCGTTCGCAAGGACGTCGATCAGGACCGGCGTGTCTGCATAAGTGCCCGCATTGTCGGTGTTGGCGACGGGCGGTCCGTCATTGACCGAAGCGATGGCGATTGTGACCGTGGCCGCGGTGGAGGTCAGGCTCCCATCGCTGGCGGTGAATTTGAAGGAAGCCGCGCCGTTGAAGTTGGCGGCGGGGGTGAAGCTGTAGTCGCCGGTCGCCGCATCGACCGTCACCGATCCGCCGACCGCGGAATTCGCGACAAGCGCGTAAGTCAGCGTGGTGCTGTCGACATCGGTGGCCTTCACCTGGCCGGTGATCGGCGGGCCATCTTCTATGCCCGACGCGCTGGAGGGTTGGGCGACCGGCGCGTCGTTGACGTTGGTGACGGTAATGGAGGCTATTGCGGAGCCGGTGGAGAAGGCGGCTTGGCCGCCAGTGGTTGACGCGTCGACCTTGGCGCCCGCCGATCCGCTCGTCTGGTCCCAGGCATGATAGGTGAAGTTCGCCGTCGTGCCGTTGGCGCCATTCGGGACAAAGCGGATATAGTCCGATGACCGCAGCAGCAGTGCGGAGCCATCGTTGACCGCGCCTATGTTGGACCAGGTCGCGCGGCTATCGGTCGAGTACTGCCACTGGCCATTGCCGGATGCGAGGTCCGTGATCGCAATCCCGCGCAGAGCGCTGGAGTCGATATCGGTCGAACTCAGAAAAGACGATACCGAATGACCGCTATTGGTGGTCTGATCCTCCGTGATCGTGTTCAGGGACGCGGAAGTCGAAGTCAATACAGGCGCATCGTTGACGCCCGTCACGGTGAATTTCAGAGTGGAGGTGCCGGAACCGCCGCCCACGGCAGCGTAGGTGAAGGTATCGCTGGCGGTCGAGCCCGCTTTGAGTCGTTCTGCCGCGTCGGTCGATGCGGTATAGGAATAGCTGCCGTCAGACATGATGGTGAGGAACCCGTAGATTCCCTGAATCGTCACGCCTTCGATAGGAACTGGCATGAAGCTGCCGCTGCCAGCCTTGATCTGCGTGACCTGATTGGCAAGGCTATCGTTCAGAAGAACATTGCCGGTCTTGCTGCCATTCTCAAGGACGGTAGCGGTGTCGCTGTGTAATTTGAAAGTCGCCATGGTGTCGCTCCGTCCCTTTCCGGTATTCGGCCTGGCGTGGGCAATCCTGGGGTTTTCGAACCGCTGTAAAGGTCAGAATCCAATCTGCGGCCAGTCAAGTCAAATAGCCCATGGGTGTAGACCGTTTTAGACCACCAAGCCGCTTGATGAGGACTGGCGTAGTGTCGTTCATGGAGTAAGATGCAGGTCGATCAGCGCGGGGTCTTCGCGCGGAGCGGCATGGGAGGTTTATGCGGTGGGGCATGACGGTTATTCCTCCAGCGATCCTATGCCAGCCGAAAGTCTGGTCGCTCCTGGCACAACCGTTCCATTGGCGCCGATAACCAGCAAGGACCAAAGCGACCTGCGACCCAGTTCGATCGAGCTGATGCTATTCGCTGAATTGGAGCGCCAGGGCATCCGTTACTGCCATTGGAAGAGCAATATACGACTGGATAAGACACTGTGCGGGCGTGAGGATATCGACCTTCTGGTCCATCCTTCCGATGCGGACGCCTTTCAGCGCATCATCAATGAGTGCGGATTCAAGCTTGCCGTTTCCCGCATGGGCGCTGGCCATGCCGGCGTTTTTCATGCCTTAGCCTGGGATCCGGACGTCGGCCGACTGCTGGATCTGCATGCCTATCATCAGTTGGTGAGCGGCGACAGCTTCGTGAAGTCATTCAGATTTCCCGTCGAGGAGGATCTCCTGGCACGGACCGCCCCGTTGATGGGGGTACATATCCCCGACCCCGCGTCGGAACTGGTGCTGTTCCTGCTCAGGATGCTGCTCAAGCACAACAGCATCGTCGAGATCGTCAAGGTGAATGCCCATTATGACGAATGCAGGGACGAGTTGTCATGGCTCCTGCAAAGGAGCGACATCAACGAGGCGGCGGCTCTTTGCGAGGATTGGTTCCCATCGGTCCAGATTCCCATTCGGCAAATGATCGATTGCATCGCGAAGGGGTCGATCCTCTTGCGGGTGGCAATGGGAATGCGGGTGGCCTGGGCGCTGAGATATCACAGACGGCTCGGCCATGCCGCTGCCGGATTTTCGCGGATCATGCGGGTCGGCAAGCATTTCGCCATGCGCTTTCGTTCCAGACGCAATCTGTCGTTGCTGACGGGAGGTGCGTGGATCGCGCTGGTCGGGCCAAAAGGAACCGGGAAATCCACGCTAGCCAAACTCGTGGCTGAGACGCTGGGAAAGAATCTCGACGTGAAGACGATTCACCTCGGCAAGCCACCGGCGACCTGGCTGTCATTCCTGCCCAGACTGTTTGTGCCGGCTGTTCGCAAGGCGCTGCCGAATGAACGCCTCAGCGAGTATGAAAAGCCGGAGCGACGTGCTGAACGACGATATTCCACCTTCTTCGTCGTCGGCAAGTTGCTTGTCGCCTATGATCGCCGCCGACTTCTGACCCGCAGCATGCGGGCGATGTCATCGGGAACGATCGTGATCTCGGATCGGTGCCCGGCAACCAATGCGACGGGCCTCGATGGCAGCGCCTTCGACGATCTTGCCATCACACAGGCGGGTTCTCCGTTTCAGCGCTGGCTGATGGAGCGGGAACGCTCAATCTATCGACGCCTCCCGAAACCCAGACTCGTTCTTAAGCTGAGTGCGCCGATCGCGACGGCGCTCAAGCGCGATCTGGCGCGACGCAAGCCCGGAGGACCAGATCCGAACGCCGTCCTTCGCCGGTGGACACTCGAAAGCGAAGCCGAGTTTGCAAAGTCTATCCTTTGCTCGATCGACACCGACGGTGACCTCGAAGAAACCATGCGGAAAGCAGTTACATGCGTGTGGCAATCGGTTTGAGAGAATGCCGAGCTAGTTCCTGTCTCATAAATTTCTATTCACCTGTCGCCATATGCGATTCCTATGGGCTGGGAGGCTATTGGGAGTTTGGTGATGTCGACGACGAAACTGGTCTTGATCGAATTATCGATCGACGAAAGAAAAGCGCTCGAACAGCGAGTGCGGCGTCGAAGCACGTCTCGCCGCGATGCGCAACGCGCGGAGATCGTGTTGAGGGCTGCCGATGGCGCGAACAATTGCAAGATTGCCGCCGCCGTTGGCGTCACGCGCAAGACGGTTCGGGCATGGCGCGCGCGCTTTGCCGAACAACGCATGGATGGCCTTTCGGACGAGCCGCGTTGTGGCGCGCCGCGCCGCATTGACGATGATCGGATCAAGGCCATCATCGCGAAGACGCTCGAAGAAAAGCCGGTCAACGCCACGCACTGGAACATTCGCGACATAGCCAAGGCCGCGGGCGTTTCCACTTCCTCTGTATATCGCATTGGGCGGGCCTTTTCGCTGCAGCAAAATTGCGCCGAAACGTCCAGATTGTCCAGCGACCCCCAATTCATCGAGAAGGTGCGCGACATCGTTGGCCTCTTTCTCGACCCGCCTGACAAGGCGTTGGCGATCTGTGTCGATGAAAGGAGCCAACACCAAGCCCTCGGCCGTACCCAAGCGCTGGTGCCGATGCGACCGGGACAAATCGAACGGCGCGCCCATGACTATGAACGTCATGGTATGACGACGCTGTTCGCCGGCTTCCAAGCATCGGTAAGCGCCCAGGCAATGGTCCGTCCCGGCGAAGCGATCGAGCGCTGCGACCCTTGCCACCGATCGAGCGAATTTCGGGCCTTCCTCGAAGAGCTAGAACATAATGTTCCCGCCGAGCTCGACGTCCATGTCGTTATGAATATTGCCGAAAGTCACAAGACCAAGATGTTTGGAGACTGGTTTGTCAAACGGCCGCATTGGCATATGCACTTCACGCCGACATCATCGTCATGGCTCGACCAAGTCGAGCGCTTCTTCACCTTATTGTCGGAAAAGCGGATCAAACGCGGCGCCGATGGCTCGGTGAAAGCCTTGATCGAGGTCATCGAAATCTTCATCGATAATCATAACGCCAATCCCAAGCCGTTGCGTTGGACCAAATCCGCCAATAACATCCTCGCATCCACCGGACGCCGCTATCGCCGGACTCTCGATGCTCGGCCAAAAGCTGGTTAGGCAATTTCCGAACCGGCACAGCAGGCGCATCCACCCAAGCTGTCTTCCCATCAATGCTCCTTGAACGAGCGTTCGATCGCACCCATGAGAGGTTCGAATGCATATTGCAGCGCGGTGCGCTTGCGCAGCGGGATCTCGATGCTGACCGGTATTCCGGCCTTGAGAGCGCCGGGTCCGCGAAGTTCCTCGATCTTATGGAGTTCGGAGAGGGGTACCTGCACCGAAGCGGTGTAGTAGGATTCGCCTGTCCGCTGCTCCGTGAACGCATCCGCGGACACGCGTGTGACGCTGCCCTCCAGCGCTGGAAGCGACCGCTCATGAAGCGTGTAGAAGCGAACGAAGGCTCGTTGTCCGGCCTCCAGGTCGTCGGCGTCGTTGGGTGACACCCGCGCTTCGATGGTCAGTGGCATGCGATCGGGAATGATGTCCATGAGCTTCTCGCCGGCCCCAATCACGCCGCCGGGGGTGAACACGGTCAATCCCACCACCGTTCCTGTCGCTGGCGCTCGGATGTCGGCGCGGTTGAGCTGGTCTCGTGCTGCCTCCCATTTCGGCAGAACGTCAGCCAGGGAGTTATTGACGTCGCGAATTTCCGAGGCGACCCGTTCCTGATAGGAAATCTTCGCTTGCAGGATCTCGAGCTTGCTCTGCCCGACCTGGCTACGGCTTGCGTCCGCCGTCGCCCGATCCTGGGCAAGCTGCCCCTGGAGGTCGGCCCTGGCCCGTTCGAGAGCCCGAATCCGGGTCTTCGGCACGAAGCCCTTTTCCGCAAGTCCGCGAAGGCCCGCAAGCTCTTCGCTCAGGAGGCTGATCTGTTCCTGGATAGTCCCGGCGCGCTGGCTGTAGCCGCGGCCCTGGCTGGTCGCCTGGCTTGCCTGTTCGCCA
Source organism: Sphingobium sp. TKS (assembly GCF_001563265.1). Taxonomy (NCBI): domain Bacteria; kingdom Pseudomonadati; phylum Pseudomonadota; class Alphaproteobacteria; order Sphingomonadales; family Sphingobiaceae; genus Sphingobium; species Sphingobium sp. TKS. The sequence continues at coordinate 73,370 of NZ_CP005084.1, forward strand.
AGCACGCGCTGCTGGGTGGAAAGCACCGCCGAGCGGGTACGGATCTGCGTCTCCTGGATGCTCAGGGCGCGATCCGCGTCGATCCGGTCCTGACCCTTAAGTCGGGCGAACTCGGGCGGCGGAATGATGGTCGGAGAGCCCGCCTCTTCGGCCTGGAGCCTCGCCCGTTGCGCGAGCAGGGAGATGGCCTGGCCGGCGAGCGCGCGCTCCTGACCGCGCGCTTCTGCCGCGGAAAGGCGGATCAAAATATCGCCACGGCGCACCTTGGCGCCTTCTCGGACATGGATGCTGGCGACGACCCCGCCCGTCGGGTGTTGCACCGACTGACGCTCTCCGGAGACGACCAGCCGACCTGTCGCTATGGCTGCGGCGTCGAGCGGCGCGACAGCCGTCCAGCCCAGAAACAGCACGAAGAACAGGATAAGGAGGCCCATCCCCATCCGGATGTCAAAGTCCGGGTCCGCGGCACGTCTCGGTTCCGATCCAGGCAGTGCCAAGGCCGCCCTTCCGGCAGGCAGCCATGAGGGCGTGATTCGCTGCAATATAGTCATGGAATCACCCATTAGATGCGGCCCGCGCCGCTTGCGGTGCGACCTTGTGCAGTACCTGGTCGCGCGGACCGAACCAGGCAAGCTGGCCCTCGCGGATCACCATGATCCGGTCGACCACAGGCAGCACGCTCAGGCGATGCGCGGCCACCAGGATCGTCTTTCCCGCAGCCTTGAGCTGCTCCAGCGTGCGTATGAGCTGCGTGTCGCCTTCCGCATCCAGGCTGGCGTTCGGCTCGTCCAGAATGATGTAGCGCGGTGAACGGAACAGGGCTCGGGCGAGGGCGATGCGCTGCGCCTGGCCGGCCGACAGGCCACGGCCGCCAAGCTGGAGCGGGTGGTCGTATCCGTCGGCCAGCGACAGGATCATCTCGTGCGCACCGGCCAGTTTGGCCGCGGCGATCGCGTCTTTGTCGATGCGATCGGCACTCTCTCCATTCCAGGCCCGGAAGCGGGAGATGTTGTCCTTGATCGTTCCGGCCAGGAGCACGGTTTCCTGGGGCATGAAGCCGATATGCGCCGCCAGCTGCTCCGGGTCCCAGCTCCATTGCTCGGCGCCGTCGAACCGGACCTCGCCGACCGTCGGGCGTACCGCTCCGGCAAGCGCGCGGACGAGGGTCGACTTGCCCGCGCCACTGGGACCGACAATGGCGATCACTTCACCGGGGTCGATACGGAAATTGATGTTGGCGAGGATTATTTTTTTGTCGGGAGCAGCGACGCCCAGATTGTGAGCCTCAAGGCGGCCCTGCGGTTCGGGCAGCTGGGTGCGGACCATCTCTGGCGGAGTGCCGGCGAGGAGTTCGTCGAGCAGGGTGATCGCACCCCGCGCCTGGATGATTGAACGCCAACCGTTGACCAATTGGTCGATCGGCGAAAGGGCGCGGCCGACGATGAACATGGACGCGAAGATCGAGCCGGGGCTGATAGAGGCGGTGATCGCCAGCAGCGCGGCCACGCCCAGAGCCAGCGACTGTAACAGCAGGCGGACGAACTTGGATTCCGCGCCAAGCCGCGCTGAAGCGATGCCCGCCTCGGTCTGCAGCGACAGCGCACGTTCCCGGTCGGTGCTCTGGCCATGAATCAGGGCTTCACGCAATCCGAGCGCGCGGACAATGTCGGATGAGGACACGGCCGTATCATAATTGGCATATGCCCGGGCAGAGGCAATGTTCGCCTGTTGCAGGGGTTCCCGCGTGGCATTTTCGTTGCGCCAGGCAAGAAAGGTGATCAGCGCCGCGCCAACGACGGTCAGCACTCCGATCCAGAAGTGGATCAGGAAAGCGAGCAGAACGTAGATCGGAATCCAGGGCGCATCGAGCGCACCAAGCATGGCTGGACCGGTAAGCAGGTTACGCAACTGATCGAACTCGCGCAGTGCCTGGCGGGCAAGCCGCGGGCGAGTTTCCCCCTGCAGGAAAGTGGCCCGCATGATCCGGCTGGCCATATGCTCATTGAGGCATGCACCGGCCCGGACCAGCAGCCGTGACCGGAGGGCATCGAGGGCCGAGAGGGTCACCAAAGCAAAAATCAGAACCACGGTCAGGAACAGTAGGGTGACCCGTCCCTTCGTGGGCACGACCCGGTCGTAGACCTGCAGCATGTACAGCATGGGTGCGATGAACAGCAGGTTGGTTCCAGCGCTGAACAAGGCCGCATAGGTGAAATGACGGCGGCAGGAGGACAGGGCCGCCTTGACGGTCAGGCTGTTTCGAAGGGCCGGGGGCAGGATCAGCACAGTAGTTTCCCTCCTATAGGGAGGACTCTGGAGCACAGCAGTTCGCAGGCTCACACGCCTTGGAAAGCAGGGCGCACCGGAAACTGGGAGCGCCCTGCACCTTACGCCTAATTGAAGTCAACCGCCACCGCTGGACTAAGTCCAGCGGAGACAAGCCGTCGCAATGTCAGACAACGAAAATGTCGTATTTGGTGAGGTCCAGATGAGCCGACAGATGCGCGACTGGAATGGGAGCGCCCGAACCATTGCCGTCGGCATCATAAGACAGAATGCCGGTGTGGCTGTCGTACAGGACGTAATCGTTCGAGTCATTGGCCACCACGCCGTCACCATGCTCGAAATAGGTGTCGGCCAGACGCACCGGGTTGCCCATCGTTCCGGAGCCGAGCTTCGTGAAGACGGCATTGTCGAGATAGACGGAGTCCTCGGATGTATTGAAGTCGGTTATCGTGGCGACGTCGCCGCCGAGGTGCGTGTCGAAGACGAACTTGTCATGCCCGCGACCGCCGGTTAGCATGTCGGCGCCACCCTTTCCGAAGATCGTGTCGGTTCCGGCAAGCCCGTCAATGTGGTCGACGCCCGCGGTGCCGATCAGCTTTTCGCCGCTGCTGGTGCCGGTGATCGTGTGGATGGAGCCCGAACTGGTAGTTGTGGTCGGGGGCGTTGTGGTCGGCGTCGTCGGTGCCGGGCTCGAAGGGGTTGGGGCCGGCACCGATGAGGTCGTGCCACCCCCCGGAAGCGGCGGAAGCGGCGTCACTTCAGCATAGGGCGTGCCGTCATGATTATCGAGCCATGCCGCCTTGCTCGCCGCCCAATAATCACGAGCCTCCTGACCCTGCAATATGGTGAAGCCGGCCGGCGGCTTGGGATAGGTGGACGGCAATGGCGTGTCCGACAGGTTCAGGAAGACATTGCCGTGCGATTCGACGACATGGTCCCAGGCAATCTTGAGCCGGCCCTGACTCGCGTGGTTGGGATCCTCGATCGCGATCACGGTATTGACGATCCGGATGTCGGGTGTCGTCTGCGGCGCGCCCGTATCCGTCTTGAACGGGGAAACATGCGTCATTTCGCCATGGAAAAGGTAGGACTCCATGCGCATGAACACGCCATCGAGCTTAAGCGTGTTCATCGAACCATCATAATGGTCGCTGTCGCCAAGGCTGATGCCCGAAAAGACGCCGTCGAACAGAGTGTCGCGAATGGTTCCGCCCATCACATAATCATTCTCGACGGCATCGTCCCGCGCGTTGCTGACGTGGGTATCATCGATCAGGAAGTTGCTGGAACCGTTGGCAATCCGGATCGCGTCCCATGTCTTGTCGAGGCGCCAGTCATCGATGACGACGTTCGGCGCGTTCTCGACGCGGATCGCGGCCGAATTGGTATAGGTATATTCCCAGTCGGACTGCTGCGGCACCTGACCCCATATTTCGCCGCCCTTGATCACCAAGCCTGTGCCAGCATTCGTGACCTTGAACGGGTAGGTATTCAGCGCGCCCGTACCCGATGTCGAGAGGTGGGTGGCGTCGGGATTATCATTGCGACTATTGTCAACGATCCAGGAAGCGTTGGTTGCATCGATTACCGAACCTGCGGCAAGATTCGACACACTATAAGGAGTATAGCCGTAATCCTGTGAAAGAGTGATGTACGTCATATATTATATTTCCTTTGTGCGACCAAAACACTTCCTGCGATTTATTCGTTATGTTTCTTATAGATATCTTTAGGAGTGTTTATTTTATCTATTTAACCTGAATTAATCGTAAATATTTCAAATAATATATAACAATCTATGTAATATCAGTGACTTGCTCTCAAGTTGATGTGCGAAACATCGACTTAAGCGCATGTGGACCGACATCATATGGGGAAGCTGCCCGAGGCGAAACAAGCGGTCCCCGAGCCGCCGTCCGCGTGTCGTTCGCACTAGGATCACCGCCGGTACGGAGCCGCCGGAGCATTGTGGAAGACGGGCTGTTACTATTTGTTACGGGGTAGCGTGACAAGGTAATCGAGCGCTCGTACGGAACAGTTCGTCTGAAAATTACCCTTCTTTAAGAGGGATTCATCCCACCGTACTTGGATTGTAACAATATTAGTCTTTACCTGAATCCAGCTTATTCTTTGAAAGATAAAGGGATTCTTGGACGAATCGAGGCTGCGCGCTTGCCGCTGAGAGCGGTCCGGGCATTCGCCGAGAATTCTGGCCTGCTCGGCCACGCTGTTTTTGGACAGAAATCTGTCCTTGCCGGTTTTCAGGATATGGCAGTGACACAAGCGATTGCCGCACAGCCCCTCGCTATGAATAATGCGGTCTAAGCCGGGGAAGAACCAACGGACACACCACGGTTGCATAGGCTGCGAGAGCCAGGACGAGGACGAGGAGCGAGTGCCAGGAACCGACCAGCAACGCGATGGCGGCCATCAAGCCGCTGCCCAACAGGGGGCGCTGCAGGGCGCGGAACAGATCAAGCATGGGAAGGCGGATCAACCGCCAAAGGGCTACGCCATAGGCAATGCGTGACACGCAATAATGGCCGAGGACAGCCAGCGCCGCACCGGGCAGACCCAGCCAACTGATCCCGATCCAGAGCGCCGGCAAGGCGACCAGAGTGGAAACGGCAAGGTTGATGCGGAAATCGAGGTCGGGCCGGCCGATCCCCCTTAACACCTCCCCCGGAGTGCCTGCGGAGGCGACGACCATGCTCGCCGCTGCAAGGATCTGGATGGGGACGATGGCGGCGTTCCATTTGGGGGTGAACAAGGTCGGGACGATGTAGTTCGCGAACAGGATCAGCACCGTGGCCGCCGGAAATATCGTTACGGACATATAGCGAACCGTTCCCAGATAGACCGCGCGGATATCCGCGTCCCGTCCGATCGCCCTGCTGTAGAACGGGAAAACAGCTTTGCTCACGAGCCAGTAGGCCTTGCCCCGGAGGGTTTCCGTCAGCAGAAATGCGATCGAATAGATGCCGAGCGCATGAGCGCCGACAAGCTTGCCGATAAGCAGATAATCGAGGTTCTGCTGAAAGGAGATCAGCACGCGGGAACCGACGATAAATCTGCTATAGGAACTGAGGTCGCGAAGAATGGCCAGGTTCATCCTGATGCGCGGAAACCAACCAGAAAGCGCGAAGGTGACGGCGCATGTGCAGGCGGCGGCAACCAGCGTCTGCGCCACCAGACTCCACACATTCGCGCCGGCAAGCGCAAGCGCGACGGCGGCGACGCATCCGGCCAGCGTGCCGGCGATATCGGCCAGGGCGATTTGCTTGAATCGCATGCTGCGCGCCAGCCGCGCTTCTGGCACCACCTGCAGGTTTTGGAACACGATCGCGGTGCTCATCGCCAGCGCGATGGGGGCCAGGCGCGGCTCACCATAGAACCAGACCAAAAATGGCACGCCGATCAGCCACATGACCGCGATCATCACGAACGACGACAGGAACAGCAGCCAGAAGGCGCTGTCGTACAGCAATTTGGTGCGGTGATCTCGCTGACGCTGGATCAGGCCGAGGCGAAAGCCAAGATCGGCAATGATCGCAATGATAGCCGAGAACACCAGCACCATGTTGAAGAAGCCGAAATGTTCCGGCAGCAGGAGCCGGGCGAGACCCACCTTGGCAAGAATGCTTGAGCCCTTGCCTACCATCATCCCGACCGCGTTCCAGGCAACGCCTTTGCGGATCTGCCGCTTCTCCGACTGCAATCGCCGTTCCGGAGCAGGTGCGTGAGCGAGGGCCAAGGCGTTCAGTACCCGGTGCCGTGAAGAACGACCGGAATGGTCCGCAGGATAATCCGAAAATCCTGGCCAACGGATTTGGTGCGCGCATATTCGCAATCGAGTTGCGCCCGGCCTTCGAAGGAAATCTGGTTGCGGCCACTGACCTGCCATGGGCCGGTGATGCCGGGCTTCAAAGAGCAATAAGTGCTAAACGCGTCTGCGTAGAAATGGGCTTCATCCGTGGCGAGTGGCCGCGGGCCGACAATGCTCATCTCGCCCCTTACCACGTTGAAAAGTTGTGGTAACTCGTCGATACTATAGCGCCGAAGAAAGTGACCGAAATAAGTGATGCGAGGATCATCGCGAAGCTTTCGATCTCTCTTCCAGATCGCGCTGATGGCGGGCGACGACTCCAGCAGTTCACGAAGCCGCCGATCAGCATCGGTCTGCATCGTCCGGAACTTGAAACAGCGGAAAATCTCGCCGTTGCGGCCGAAACGGCGCTGACTGTAGAGGACAGGGCCGGGACCGCTGAGCAGCACCAGGATGGCGGCGGCGAGCATCACCGGCCACAGAACCAGCAGACACAAGATCGCAAGCGTGAGGTCCATACAGCGTTGTAGCACCAACCCGGAGGCGTGTCGCGGCGTGGACTCGATTATGCGCGTAGCCGCGACAGGCGGCTCATCGCTAACAAGACCAGTGAGCCGGGGCGCAGATGCGCCAGCGAGATTTGCGTTGGCCGGAGTCCGTTGCAGCGGTCTCGTCGTCATTTCATCGATGCGAGTAGCCATGCTTAACTCTCCGACAGAAAGGCGCATCGTCGGTTTCGGACCGACGATAGGCCGCGCAACGTCGATCGCCGGTCACGATCTGACGCGGCGTCGAAATCTGCCAACAACCGTCTGGCGCCATCCGACACATTTGATCAGCCGCACGAGAACGGCAGAAATCAAACGGAATGAAGGAATCCCGAATGGCTCAGCGGAACATGAGGATGGACGTCTGGTCTGGACTTTTGAATTCTGATTTCGGGCTAGCCCTTGGGGTCTAGACCTTCGCGAAGATTGTTTAAATATGCTCGCGCGAGCACAACTTTGGTTGCGGCGGGCGGTTCAAGCCCGATCGCCTGCGTGTTCGTGCGCCCAAGCGGCGGCTGCGCGTAGTCCAAGTTGTGAGGTGTGGCGGCATGAACCATCGTTTCTTGCTGATCCTTTCGGCGTTGAGCGGCGTCGCTGCTTGCGCGAGCAATAATGTCGGCGCCGGCCTGCCCAGCGGCGGAACGGCATATAACCTCGTTCCTGCGGCGATCAGCAATGTCGCGCCCGCAGAATACCGAATCGGTCCGCTGGACGCCCTTGACATCACCGTGCTTCAGGAGCCGGATCTTTCGACCAAGGCGGCGCCAGTCGACGCGTTCGGCAATGTCAACCTGACGCTGATCGGTGACGTTCGGGCGAGCGGCAAGACCGCCAGCGAACTGGCGAAGGAAGTCGCCGGCCGCTATGGCCAGAAATACCTCAAAAATCCTCAGGTTTCCGTCGTCGTCGCCAAGCCGGTGGCGCAGAAGGTCGCCGTGCAGGGCGAGGTCACCCAGCCCGGCGTCTATCCGATCGAAGGTCCGACGACTTTGCTCGGCGCACTTTCGCTGGCGAAGGGCGAAACGGAGTATGCGGCGCTCAACGACGTGGTCGTGTTCCGACTGGTCAACGGACAGCGGGAGGGAGCGGTTTTCGACATCCGCCAGATCCGCAGCGGCAAGGCGCCCGATCCCCAAATCAGGTCCGATGACGTGATCGTCGTCGGCTATTCGGAAGGCCGCAGAACGTGGCGTGACATCACGACCGGATTTCCGATCCTGAACATCTTCCGGTTCCGGCCTTTCTAGCGACAGGGGATAACCATGCACGGCAAGACTCTTGCGCTGACGCCCCAGAACGACCAGTTGGTCAGGGTCGACGATGACCGGCTTATCCAGTCCTATGCCGAATATGATCCCGGTGTTCCCACCCGGGGGATCGACCTTCTGGCCCTTTGGTGGATGCTTGTCCGCAATCGCGTGATGATGCTCGCCATCGTGCTGGTTGCTTTTGTCATTGGCCTGGCAAGCATCTGGTTGCCCAAGCCGGTCTATACCGCGCAGGCAACCATTCAGATCGAACCGCAGACCGCGCGCATTCTCGGCACCGAGAATATCACGCCCGACCCTGGGAGCTCGGAGAACAACAGGATGCTCCAGACCCAGGTCGACCTGTTGGGAAGCCGCTCCACCGCGCAGCACGTCGCGCGTCAACTCAATCTGGTCAACGACCCCCAATTTCTTCGGGAGGCGGGACTGGAGAATGAACCGGCCGGCGATTTCCGCGCCGCAATGGTGACGAGCGCGCTGCAGGAAAAGCTGAACCTTTCCTCACCGCGGGACACCCGGCTGATCGCCGTTCAATATGACAGTCACGATCCGGCGCGTGCCGCACGGATCGCCAACAGCTTCGCCGAGACGTTCATCAATGACAGCCTGCAACGGCGGCTCGACACCTTCACCTATTCGCGCAACTTCCTTCACCGGCAGTTGGGCGAGACCAAGGGACGGCTCGAGAAGTCGGAGAGCAGTCTGGTCCGTTACGCCCTCTCCGCGGGTCTCGTGGACGCCGGCAATGCCGCGGGAATAGCCGGGAGCGATGGCGAACGGCGGTCCATCACCACCGCGAGTCTGGTGGACCTCAATAGCGCTTATTCACAGGCGCAGACGAACCGGATGCAGGCGCAGGAGCGTTGGGAGCAGGCAATGGCTACGCCAGCCATGAGCCTTCCAGAAGTGCTCAGCAACCCCGCGATCCAGAACCTTACCCGTCAACGGGCCGAGCTGGAAGCGACGTTGCAGCAGGAACGGCAACGTCGCCAGGACGATCATCCGGCGATCATGCAGGCCAAGGCCCAGATTGCCGAGATGGACCGCCAGATCGGGGCCATCGCCGGGGGCGTTCGCGCGTCCATCGGCAATCAATTTCGCGTGGCGGCCGGACAAGAGGCGGCGCTCAGGGGCAGCGTCGGTGCGCTCAAGGCCGCGACCTTCGCCGAGCAGGGCAAGGACGTGCGCTACAACATCCTGAAGCGCGAGGTGGATACCAACCGCAACCTCTACAACACCCTGCTACAGCGTTATAGCGAAGTGAGTACGCAGGTGGCGAACACGACCAATCCCATCTCGATCATCGACCGGGCGCAGATGCCCTCGTCGCCATCCTATCCGCGGCCTGCGCTGAACATGGCGCTTGCGAGCCTGGCGGGCGTCGCGCTGGCGCTCGTGGCAGGCTTCGTCCGTACCCGGATGGACGACAAGGTGCACGGACCGACGGACGTGGAGAGCGACTTCCGTACCCCTCTGCTGGGCGTCGTACCGTTGCTCAAGGGTGACGAGAGCATCGCTGAAGCGATGGACGATCCGCTATCCGCCGTGACGGAGGCGCACCATGCCATCTGCCTCGCGCTCAATCCTATCGTCCAAACTCCCGAGCATAGCGTGTTGTTGTTGACCAGCAGCAGCTCGAACGAGGGCAAATCGACCATTGCCGTCAAGATTGCTTCGAGTCTTGCCGCCACCGGCAAGAAAGTGCTGGTCATCGACGGCGACATGCGTCGCGGGTCGCTTCACAAGCTCCTTGGCCTTGCGAACCAATTCGGCCTTACCGACCTGCTGGCGAAAGGGAGCGGTGAAGGTCTCATGGACGCGGTGCAATATTGCGAGCATCACGGGTTTTCGGTGCTGTCGCGCGGCGGCCGGTCGTCGGTCAATCCGGCCGAGCTTCTGGCGAGCAGCCGTTTTGCGGCGCTGCTGGATGAAGCGGCCGGTCTGTATGACGCGATAGTCCTCGATGGCCCGCCGGTCCTGGGGCTTGCCGATGCCCCGCGCATTGGCGGGATGGCGGATGCGACGGTATTCGTCGTCGAGGCCAACCGGACGTCCAAGGCGGATGTGAGGATCGCGCTGAAGCGGCTTGGCGATGCCGGCGCCGACCAGATCGGACTGGTCATCAGCAAATATGACCCGGCCAAGGATACCGGCGCCTATGGCTATGCATATCGTTACGATTATCCCTTGGATGAAGATCAAATCGCCGGCGAAAATTCGCCTCGCCAGCTGCTGAAGGAGGTGTGACGGCAATGTCGCCAGGTGCAAGGCGCGTGTCGTTGCGATCGCCGCAGATTTCGGCGCCCATTCTTGCAAACCCGCCAGCACAGGCAGGGAGCGGCTTTAGCGTCCTGGTCGCGGTGGCGGTACTCCTGCCGTTCTGGATTCCCCGGCCGCTGATGACCGGCGAATTGTCTTTTGCCTTTGCAATGCCGTTCATTCTTGCGTTCTGGGCTTTGACGCAGCCTGCCTGGCCGGGAAGTTTCCGGCGGGCATTGCACGGCCGGTATGGCCGCGGCCTGTGGCTGGAAGCGCTTTGCGTCTGCGTGGTCATGATGATGGCCTTCATGTCCATGTTGGTTTCGCCAGTGCCGCTACGCGCCTTTCGGGTTATTCTGCCGATGACCTATGCGATCTGCGCGCTGATCCTGTTTTCCCGTATGCCGTCCCACTTGCAGCGACGAATGGTTTTCGCGCTGCTGTTTTCGGGAGTGCTGGTCTTCGGCATCGCCATCGGGCTGTCGCAGACCGGCTGGGGCCGTTCGATCGTCATGCGCGATTATCGCTTCCTCGCCTTTTTCGAGAAGCCAAACCAGTTGGGTGTCGCGGTCATGGCAGTCTGGCCGCTGTCCATCGCGCTGCTGCTGAATGCCCGGACAGCCATGTCTCGCCTATTGTGCACGATCATGCTCCTGGTCCTGGCGACCGCGATCTTCATGAGCGGCACCAAGACCGCACTGGCACTCGGTTTCGTCTCGGCGGCGCTGACGTGGCTCTACCATGGCAGTCGCAGCGGCAGCCTGGACAAGACGCTATTCAAGCTGTCTGTCATTCTGTGCGGGATCGCGTTCGCTGTGCCCGCGACCCTGTGGGTGCTGAGCTGGGCCAGTCCGGATTTCTTCAGGCGGGTGAACAGCATTTTGACCTATGGCCTGTGGGAATTTCCCAGCATGCAGACGCGCGACATGGTATGGAAGGAGTCGATCCAGATCGGCCTCGACCATCCCCTGCTCGGGGAGGGCGCGGGGACGCGGGTGTACCGTTACGCTCATTCGCATAATATGTTTCTCGACTATTTCCGTGGAATGGGCGTTTTTGGCCTGGCGGCAGCGGTCGCACTGGTGCTGAGCGCCGTCAGCCGCGGCGCCAATTTCCTCCTTGCCACCTTGCCCAAGGGGCAGGTCGATCGGGAATCGGACACAATCGTGGCTGGCATGTATCTGGGCGCAATCTTTTACCTGATTGGGAACCAGCTCAGCGATTCCTTCTCGCCGACGACGGCGTTCCTGTTCTGGATCATGTATCTTGGCGCTTATTTTACCGCGCCGCCCCTGAACTCGGTCGCGCGACCGCCCTTGAATTTGGTCAAGCGCCCGGTTGGTCAGCCGTCGACCTCGGGATGGGCACCCCGCGCGAGACGCCCCGGTTCGAACCTGCAGGATGCTGCCCAGCCGGTCTGAGAAACGCTCCAGGAGCCTGGGTCGGGATGAGCTCGAGCATTTTTGAAGTCTGGGGGAAGAGCTGACGGCTCGCAAAATACGGAAAACAAAAGACTGAGGGAGCGTGATGCGACTCAATCCAGTCGAATCATGCTTCCTGATCTCACCCCATTGCGACCGTCGCGCTCGAGCTGGGAGAGATGGTCACTGATATGTTTGGCGCGGTCCAGCGGAGTGTCGCCGCCGTCGCTCGGAATACGAAGCAGCCGGCCCGTAAGGTGTCGGCGCTTGAGTTCTCCTTCGATCTCATCGGCAATATGCTCGATGGCCTCTTCGCCCCGCGCCCAGAGAGAGATGTCCGCGATGGATTCCGCGCTCTGGAACCGCGATGTGTGCCGCCGTCGCTGCGCAAGCCGTTGCCGTGCGACGGCGGTAGGAGCCTCGACGTGGATGAAGAGGGTTTCGCCGATCCAGCCGTCCAGCCGATCGAACACCGGTTTGGCGGGGGCGGCATCGTGCCCGTGATGGATGCGTGCGGTCCAGATCGCCTGCGCCAAACCCTGATCGGCAATCAGCAGGCCGTTATGGCCTTGTCGCAAATGCATTGCCAGCACCGACAGGAAGTTCCAACGGGTCTTCGCTGCATCCTTGCCGCCCCGCTTATGCGGGGTAAGTCCGCGCGACGCGAAGAAGATTGCGCGGGGGCTGCTAAAAAAGACCGGGGCGAGCAGGGCGAGGCGTCTCAGCGACCTGCGCAGGAAGGACAATTCATCGCCCATCGCATCGCGGCTAAAGCGCACCGGCGCCCGCTGCTCGCGCAAGAGACCGAGGAGTTTACGCGCGACCGTCGTCTTGCCAGACCCCGGAAGTCCGAGGAACTCGATCGTCGTGATCGGCAGCTGCTGTGCAACATTGCCCGTCAGCGCACTGGCATAGGCGCGGTCGATCCGTTCTCCCATCCTTTCCTCGCGCCAGGACGAAACATCCGTTGATCGGGCGCCGTCCTGCAGTCGGGCAAGGCGGTCAGGCGAGTCCAACAGGGCGAATATCTGTGCCGCAGTCATGGTGAGGTCATCGGCGTCGGTGATGATCCCGTTGATATTGTCTGCGACGATTTCCTCGATCCCCGGCAGCCGCGCTACCACCAGCGGCTTGCCCCCGGCGATCGCCTGGACTGCCGTGCGCGGCAGCCCCTCCCGCTCGGCCGAATGCACGCACAGGTCGGTGAGCGCGATCAGTTCCCACGGCGCCGGATCGTGGCCGAGGAAACGGACCTTGTCCGCAATGCCGAGAATATGAGCCTCCTCCTCGCACCGAAGGCGTTCCGGCCCATCGCCGGCAAAAAGCAGACATGCATCACTACGCTCGCGGAGCCCTTCCGCCATTGCGCGAAGCAATGGCAGTTGGCGCTTCCGTTCCTCAAACGCGGCTATCTTGAGAATGAAGCGGGGCCGTTCCTTTCCATTCCAGCCGCCGATGCGGCTTCGCCAGTCGGAAGGAGGGACTGCGGAAATAAAGCGATCGAGCGGCATTCCGCTGTGGATTACCTGAATTGGCACACTCCCGCCGATGCCCGCATCGAGATAAGCCTGCTGCATCCCGCGACTGACGGCGATCAGCAGGTGGGTGAACCGCGCGCAGGCCCGCTCCGCATCGACATAGAGCAGGCGCTGCCCACCGCTCACCGCGACAAATGGGGCGATGTGGATGGTGTGCACAATCAGCGGCACTCGGGCAGCGGCGGCGGCCACCCTGCCGACGATCCCCGCCTTGCTCTCGTGCGTGTGAACAATGTCCGGCTGAAGTTGTCGGTAGAGCTGGCGCAAGTCGCGTACTGCCACGAAGTCTGCAAGAGGGTTTATGGGGTGGATGAGGCTGTCCATATTGATAAGCCGGATACGGTCACCGATGCGCTTGGCCCAGATCGGGTTGGCGCCAGGGCCGTGGATCAACGTCACCCGGTGGCCGCATTCCGCCTGATGGAGGCAGGTTGCGACCGTATTCTCCTCCGCACCACCAAGCACAAGACGGGTGATGACGTGGACGATGTTGAGTGGACGAACCGGCGATGGCTCTGCTGGGCAGGGCGGGAGAGCGGGTTGGATGCCGCTCCAATTGGCCGCTTCGTGCGTTCGAAGGAACAGCATGGCGGAGAGTCCTGTCGATCAGGCTTCGGTTCCCGTGCGCCGAGTCACGCGCAGCGCTGCCAGGGCGGCGAGCCGGCTGTGGACCCCAAGCGTGCGGAATGCGGCATGAACATGCACCTTGACGGTGCTAGGCGAAATCCCAAGTTCGCGCGCGATGACCTTGTTGGTATGACCTGCCAAGAGGAGTCTGATCACCTGCTGCTCCCGATCCGTCAGCCCGGAAAGCGCCTCGAGGTTGATGGTCTCCTCGTCCTCGTTCTCGTCGCCCTGCGGGCGCTGGCGCTCAAGCAGTTCGGCTGGAACAAAGATGCCATCCTCTTCCACGGTTTGCAGCGCTTTGAGCAGTTCCGCGCCGTTCCCGATCTGCTTGGGGATAAAGCCGTGTGCGCCGGCGGAAATAATGGACAGCACCTCGCGCAGATCCGTGCGGTCGGAAAAGACCGCCATGCGCATTGCGGGCTGCTTCTCGTGAAGTTCGCGTATCGTCGCCAGTCCCGAAGATCCAGGCAAGTCGAAGTCGAGAGCAAGGAAATCAACTGAAAATTCGGTAGACAATATTTTAGCGAGGCTGCCATAGTCGTGAACGCGAATGACCTTGGCGAATCCGACTTCTCGCCGGAGCATCGCTGCCAGACCGGCATTATAAAAAATATGTCGTTCAGCAACGACAGCGATCGAGCGAGTTTCGGTCATGGTGTGCCGTCCGGCAGCCCCCTGGTCCATTAACAATTGTGACAAGAAGATGACGGCTAGAGTAGCAAGTTTTAACTAGGGGCGTAGTCTGGTTAATCTACTCCCCAATCTAACCCATTCTATCTAGAAAGGTATAAGCGAAGAGATATAGGCGACTCGTCACTGCCATCGGACCTTCGGTCAAAGGTCGATCTTGCGCAGCACATGGACGTCGCTTCTCCACCCGGGTTCGGGATGTTGCGAGCAATGGGCGTCGTGCAAGTCGTTATTGTCAGAGGGGACATGGTCCCACTCGGACAAATATTGTCACCGCGATTGCGGGATAATCGGCCGGCAGCCGACGGTAACCGAATGCGTGACCGTCAAGCACAAGTCCCTTCACCGGCACTCTGGAGCGCGCTGTTGCGCCCCCGGCGCCCACTGAGCACCTTCTTAAGACAGGCACGGACGTGCGGACCTACGGCAGCATCCCGCGACGTAGCGTGTAGGCTATCATGTGCGTGCGGTTGCGCGTCCGAGTCTTAAGTCGCGCATTCTCGATGTGCCGTTCAACCGTGCAGGGCGAAATTGACAATTTCAGGGCCACTTCCTTGGCCGAGAGACCCAAGGCGATGAAGCCCAGAACTTCTGTCTCGCGATCAGTTAGTTGGACTGTCTCCGTTGCGAAGCGATACATGATAATCTCCTCTAACTCTTCATAGTATGCATTAGTCTCCGCAAATTGCCATTGGCGCATTTTGTTTATCACTTTAGCTATGGCCAAAAGATATAAAGAAAAGGCGATGGATTGAACTATTCGGCTAGAGATTGTCATGGACTTGAGAATCGATAAGATTCAAAGACTTGTCATGAACACTTGACGCAAGTCTTGCTCGCCCTACCCGCTGCTGCAACGGGCGGACGCCGGCCAGCGGAGACACAGCCTTCGCGAGTTATTCTATGCACTGCGTTATATCGGCAAAACCGGGGCGTCATGGCGCTGGATGTCGAGCGACCCGCTGTTCGTCGATAAGGTCCACGATATCGTCGGCCTCTATCTGTCGTCGCCCAATAAACGCGAGCATAGAGCGGGAGTCAGCTTAGAATCACGAAGCGCCAGTAATTGGCATTCCTGTCGGCAAAGCTGTGGAATGTAATCGCGACAAAAATCGTGATTTCAGCAGCGTCTAGCCCCTTCAGTCTAAGATGAGCCGAGCCCAAATCCATCTTCGTCACAACTTCGATTAATCCCTTGATGATAGGCTGGATCACGAGAGTTCGGCGAGTTGCCCTGAGCTCGAAAATATCCCTACCAATGATAGATCCACATGTTGCGCTTGATCATATGGGGAGCGGGCCTGCGGCATTGAGGCAGGTCAAATTGCCGGTTGCGCAGGATCAATGCCGGCCTCGCTGCGGTGCGGCAGGAGAGCGGCACTGACAACAGGGATGGAGTTTCAAGGACATGACCATCAAGACGATCCTGCTGGGCGCGGCTGCCGGTTGCGCTATTCTGGCTGCGCCTGCCCAGGCGGCGCAGGGCGATGTGCTGGTGCGGTTGCGCGGCATCATGGTCGCGCCCAACGAGAAGAGCGGGAGCGTGCTGCCCGCCTTTCCGGGCGAGAAGGTGAAGGTCGACAACAGCGTGATGCCGGAAGTGGACGTCACCTATATGGCGACCGACCATATCGGCTTCGAACTGATCGCCGCGACCACCAAGCACAGCGCGAGCGGGCGGACCGGCACGACCGGAAGCATCGGCAGGCTCGCTTCCACCTGGGTGCTGCCGCCGACGCTGACGGCGCAATATCATTTCCTGCCCGAAGGGAAGATCCGGCCCTATGTCGGGGCGGGGGTGAATTATACGCTATTCTATAATGAGAAGGCGTCGAACGCGCTGGAAGGCGCGGTGGGCGCGACCAAGGTGCATATGTCCGACAGCTTCGGCTGGGCAGGGCAGGTTGGTGTCGATATCGACCTGAACGAGCGGATGTTCCTCAATCTCGACGTCAAATATATCGACATCGACACCACCGCGCGGCTGTCTACCGCCGCTGCGGGAGTGCAGAGGGTGAAGCTGGAGCTTGATCCCTTCGTCTTCGGCGTGGGTGTTGGGATGAAGTTCTGACGTGGTGTCGGCTGACGGTCGGAATTGGCCAAGAGCTGCCATTGAGGGCATCTGTGTTCCTGCGAAGGCAGGAACCCAGTTCCGCCGTTTGTGGATCATCGCACCGTAGGAACTGGGCTCATGCCTTCGCAGGAGCACGGTGTACTGCAAGGAAATCAGCGCGAAACAGAACGTACGCTCTCCACCAAATCTGCCATGATTCCGCTTGGGTGCGCCGCCCATAGGGACAATTACGGATAGGTCGCATCGTGCTGTCGCGGCATGGATCGGCGCATGGATATGCGATTTGATCTGGCGCAAAAGGCGCAGAGCGATGCGGCGTTCGTCATGGCGGCGGCGCCGGCGTCCAAGGGCTGTAGCGGGCAATATTGCGACCGCTGCGAGGTGCGCGATCAGGCGATCTGCGCCGATCTTGACGAACAGCAGCGCGTCGCGCTGAACCGGATCGGGCGGCGGGTATCGTTGCAGGCCGGACAGACCGTGATGTGGGAAGGCGACAGCTCCACGCTGGTCGCCAATGTGATCGAGGGGACGCTGAAGCTGTCCACCTCCACCGGCGACGGGCGGGAGCAGATCGTCGGCGTCGTCTATGCCTCGGATTTCATTGGTCGCCCCTTCGGTGCGCGGACGCCGCATAGCGTCACGGCGCTGACCGATGCGCGGCTGTGCCTCTATCCGAGGGGCGCCTTCGACGGCTTCGCGCGCGAACATCCGGCGCTGGAGCATCGGTTGTTGCAGCGGACGCTGGACGATCTCGACCGGACCCGGGCGTGGATGCTGCTGCTGGGGCGGAAGAATGCGCGGGAGAAGGTGGCGACCTTGCTGCTCGATATGCACCGGCGGCTGCGGGCGGACCGGGAGGGTGTGATCGAACTGCCCCTGTCGCGGCAGCAGATAGCCGATGTGCTGGGGCTGACCATCGAGACGGTTTCCCGCCAGATCAGCGATTTGAAGCGGTTGGGTGTGATTGTGCTGGCCGGACGGCGCGGGGTGCGCATCGTCGATGCCGATCGGCTGGAAGGCATGGCCGAGGGGGAGTGAAGGGACGGTTTTTGGCCGATACCAGATATTCGCTGGGATGACGGAGATGATGTCCGCAAACCATCTGTGGACGCCCCGAGAGGTGCAAGGGGTAATTTGGAGATTTGGCACGTAGTCGGATGCTGCCATCTGTCCGGCCTCTGATGCAGCGTCGGGGGCTGCGGGCCCGTATGGGAGTTCGCGGACCGGAACCATATCACCCGAAACGTGCTCGCTGGCACGGTGGTTTGCTCTGGTTCTTCCGGCCCCGTCTCGCCGACTGTTGTGCCATACCCTCCTTCGACCGCCTACGCCTCCGACGACCTCTGGTCCGCCTGGGCTTACGCCATGGCCGCGACCGGAGCCTTGTAATCCTCTTGCCTGGTGAGCAGCGCCCAGACGATCCGTGCCGTCTTGTTGGCGAGCGCCACCGTCACCAGCATGCGCGGCTTCCGGCCAAGCATCTGCTCCAGCCATGATCCCTTCGGTGCACCCCGCTTGCTTGCCTGCAGGACGACGGCGCTGCTGCCGATGATCAGCAGGCGTCTGAGCGTACGCTCGCCCATTTTCGAGATGGCACCCAGCTTCTGCTTGCCGCCGGTCGATCGTTGTAACGGCGCCAGGCCAAGCCATGCCGCAAAGTCTCGCCCCTTCGCGAAGGTTTCCGCCGGGGGCGCCAGTGCCGCGATCGCCGTGGCAGTGATTGGTCCCACGCCGGGGATCGTCATGAGTCGTCGGGCAACGGCATCTTCACGGGCCCGGCGGGCTATTTCCTTGTCGAGGTCCTGGATCTTGCCGTCCTGTTCCTCCAGCAAGCTCAGCATCAGTCGGAACATGGCCCTGGCCGATTCCGGGACTGACGCCGCCATCTCATCTTCAAGCAGATCGCCCAGCATCGCCACATGCGAGGGGCCTTTCGGCGCCACCCAGCCATATTCGGTCAGATGGCCGCGGATCGCATTGATCAACTGGGTCCGCTGACGCACCAGCAGATCGCGGGTCCGGAAAATCATGCCCGAAGCCTGCTGCTCCTCCCCCTTGATGGCCACGAACCGCATATTCGGGCGCTGCGCCGCCTCGCAGATCGCCTCGGCATCAATGGCATCATTCTTGTGACGTTTCACTAATCATCAGGTTCTCAAAATGCGAAGGAATGCGGGCTCGGTGTAGGAAATCCGCGCATTTCTGGCTTGGATCGGCAATTTGCTCCGCATTATTTTGCTGCGAACCTCTGCGGTCGTTTGACCAGCAGAGGAGGAATTGATGTTGCAATCCGAGCATGAGCTGCTCACCGAGCTCAGAGCCATACTGACAAACCAGCGTTACAATCCGACGGTAATCCGAAATCACTGTACCTATGCGCAGGAGTTTCTCGACTATCTCCAGCATCGAGGAATCTGTGTCACGGACGTGACTGAGGCGCAAGTTGAGCGATATCTGGATTATGCGATCGCGTTATTCCGGAAACGTCGTGGCAGGCATCCCAGCGAGCGCTGGCACGCAGTTCCGCGATCTGCAATTCACGCGTTGCTACGGCTTGGGCAGGGTCAGTGGCCACCCTCTGAAAAAGTAACATGCGACGCCGATGCGCTGCGGATTACGATCTGCAATGAATATGAAACCTGGCTTCGTGAGGAGCGTGGCCTTGCCCAGGCCAGCATCGACGCGTTCCTGTGGGAAGCGCGCTACTTCCTTGCCTGGCAACTCAACCGGTGCGGGGCCGATGGCCTCGAGGCAGTGACCGTGGGTGAAATTGACAGCTACATGGACTTGCGCGGTTCGAAACTGACGCGCAGTTCTCTGAAATCCACAGCCGAGCGGCTGCGCTCGTTGCTGCGTTACCTGCATTGGACGGCCCGCGTTGCGGAAGACCTGACACCGCATATCATCGCGCCGCGGCTCTACGCTTACGAAGGGGTGCCGTCGATTTTGGAGCGCGACCAGATCGCCGCGGTTCTGGCAAGTGTGAGCAAGGACAAGACGGCTGCCGGTTTGCGTGACCACGCGATATTACAGGTCCTCGCCACCTATGGCCTTCGCGCAAGCGAAGTCCGCAACATGCGGATCGAAGACATAGACTGGCGGGCCGAAGTCATCCGCGTCCGCCACAATAAAACGCAAGCCTACACGTTCCTGCCATTGATGGGACCGGTTGGCGAAGCGATCCTCGCCTATCTGCGGTCTGGTCGGCCCGCCACTGATGCCAGGGAACTCTTCATCCGAACGCGCGCGCCCTATTGCAAGCTTGAGAAGATATACAGCCTGATTCGGCAGCGGCTCCGGGATGCCGGCGTCAAACCCTCAGGCAGGAGCGGGCCTCACATCTTCCGTCACGCTCGTGCGACCGAGTTGCTGCGCGCCGCAGTGTCGAAAAAGGTAATCGGTGATCTGTTGGGACATCGCTCCGTTGGATCGACGGCGCCCTATCTCAAGCTCGCCACGGAGGATCTGAGAGCCATCGCTCTGGATGTGCCGGGACCGGAGGTGCTGGCATGACCTCCCGTTGGCCCGATTCCGATCGCGCGTGCATTGGCCGCTTTGTCTCAAGCCTTGATCTGCGCAATCCCAAAAGCCGCGTCTGCTATCAACAGGTCCTGCATAGCTTCCAGGATATTGTCGAACGGCATGGAGCGCTCGATCAGCAAGCCCTGCAGGCCTGGTTGCGCGAATTAGCCACTCGCTGGGCGACATCTACCCTTCTGCATCGCACCCGAATCATCGACCGGTTCCTCGATCATCTGCTCGCAACCGGGGGGATCGATCACCACCCGGTCAAAGCTCTACGCGAGGCATGTCATATCAAGCAGTGCATGCCGATCTGGCGCGCGCTGATATCGCGTGATCCAGAACAGGCTCTTGCCAGACTGCGCAAGCCCAAACCGTTCGGCAGCGTGCTGGGCGAGGCCATGGCCGAACATGTCGCGATGATGCGGCGCAGGGGGTACAAATATACTTCGCAACCCGAGCGGTTCTTGCAGTTCGACCGGTTCCTACAGTTGAATCCGCAACTGGAAACCGAGCCGCTGAGCGTTATGATCGATCAATGGGCGGCCACAAAGGGCACCCGCAACCATGCATATGAACGCGAAAACCTCGAACGTATCTTCGCAAAAATCCTACGGCGCCGCGACCCGTCAGTTCCTCGGCGTCGGCCGGATCCGCGACCCCGGAAAGAGGTGCGCAAGCAGTGGCGCCAGCCCCATATTTACTCTCCTGGTGACGTTCGGCGAATGCTCGACATTGCCCGTTCGTATCCCTCGCCACGCGCAACCCTTCGACCATTGTGCATCTACACCATGCTGTTGCTGGCCTACTGTGCGGGTCTGCGACGCGGAGAACTGGCCCGGCTGGATCTTGGTGACGTTAATCCCCGAGACGGCACCATCACGGTTCGGCAGACCAAGTTCTTCAAGACCCGAATCCTGCCGCTCCCCGACAGTGTGATGAACGAGTTGCGGACCTACATCGCAGCCCGACGTCGGGCTGGTGCATCGCAGGATCCGCACTCCGCCCTGTTCTGGCACGTCCAGGGTAGGTCCCGCTACACGCCCGAAATGATAACCTGGGTGCTTACAGACGTCATACGTCGCGCCGGGTTGAAGCCATTGCAGGGGCACGACGGACCTCGCGTTCATGATCTTCGGCACTCGATGGTCGTGAACCGCATCCTTGAATGGTACCGTCTGGGGATCAACCCGCAGGATCGGCTGCCGTTCCTCGCGACCTACCTCGGACATCGAGATATCAACTCCACGCTGGTCTACATCACCGTTACGCAGGATCTGCTGCATCTCGCGAACGAACGCTTCAGGGCCCTGGGCGCGCCATGCCTCAATCCTGAACGGGAGGTGCGGCCATGAGCAGGACCAATCCATTCCCGGAACTGATGCGCGCATTCTTCTACGAATGGCTCGTTGAGCAGCGCAATGCGTCGGTCAACACGGTCCGTTCCTACCGCGACACTTGGCGGCTCTTCCTCCGGTTCGTCGCTGATCGCGCGGAAAAGAAGGTTGCGATGATCTCGCTGGCCGATCTGACTGCCGCGCAGGTCACGGCGTTCCTGAGGCACGCCGAGCACGAGCGCGGTGGTACGATCGGTACCCGCAACTGCCGGCTTGCTGCAATCCGCAGCTTCTTCAACTTCGTGGCTACCAGGGATCCCGCATCGATCGCGCAATGCGTCGAAATCCTCAACATCCCGATCAAGCGGGCGCCGGTATCGGAACCCTGCTATCTGGATCCGCCGGAAGTGGCGGCGATCCTTGCCCAGCCAGACCAATCGACCCTAAAAGGCATGCGCGACCATGCGTTGCTCTCGTTCCTCTACAACAGCGGCGCGCGAATACAGGAAGCGCTCGATGTGTGCCCCGAAGCGATCCGGTTCGATAGTCCCAGTTGCGTCCGACTTATGGGCAAGGGCCGAAAAGAGCGCATCTGCCCGCTTTGGCCGGAAACCGTACTGTTGCTGGAAAGGCTGCTTGACCGGCAGCCGCGAGCACCAGACCAGCGGCTGTTCGTTAACCGCTACGGCGAGCCGCTCAGCGCTTCGGGCGTCCGGTTCAAGCTTGCCGCCTATGTGAAGGCGGCGGCTGAAACCATGCCGTCGCTTCAAACAAAGCACGTAACGCCTCACAGCTTCCGCCACGCGACCGCCGTCCACCTTGTATCGGCGGGCGTGGACATCACGGTCATCCGCAGTTGGCTTGGACATGTGAGTCTCGACACCACCAATCACTATGCCAAGGCCAATCTGGAAACGAAGCGGAAGGCGCTGGAGCAGGTCGCCGTGCCGTCGGCGACGGGGCGTTCACCATCCTGGAAACGCGATACGAGCCTGCTCGCCTGGCTTGATACGCTGTAAAATAATGCGAAGGAGTGTTGGGCAGAAACGCCGATAATCGGCCGATCTGTCCACGTTCCTTCGCATTTTGAGAACCTGATGATTAGTGAAGTAATGCTCACCTATCCATTACTTGACGAACGGCTTCACATAGGCTGGCGGGATCAGGCGAACATCATGGCCCATATCCCTGAGCTCGCGTGCCCAATGGTGCGCGCCGCCACAAGCCTCCAGCGCAACAACGCATCGCGGCTGCCCTGCAAAGAAATCCAGCAGCTTTGTCCGGCTGATCTTTCGGCTGAATAGCGCCCGCCCACGTTCATCCACGCCATGCGCATGGAAAACATTCTTCGCGATATCGAGACCGATCGTGCTAACCTCCAACATGGACGCCTCCCTCAAGTGGTGTTCAACACCTCCACTTTGGCACATCGATGCCGTCCGGGGGCGTCCACCCCATCACCCGATACGGACATTCCCCTACATACCTACGACGCCGGCTTTGACAGAGGTCAATGCAGAAGGGCGGTTCCGCAGCGAAGGACGCCGCAAAGCCTTTGACGGGGAAATCATTTAAAAAGCGAGTTGGCTATGGAGCAACTGGTTTGGAAGACGGGCGGCTGGTTCGCGCTCGCGACGCTGGCCTTTCTGGCGGCGCTGGCGGCGGCGGACTTCGGCTTTGCCGTGCATATGGGGATCGTGTGCGCCGCCGCGCTGGCCGTGGCGGTGCTGACGATGCGGCATGCCGATTATGAGGCGATCACGCGCGGGCTGCTGAAGATGCCCGAAAGCCAGGGGAAATATGATGACGATCCGATCCGCTGGGGCGTGATCGCGACCGTCTTCTGGGGCTTGGCGGGCTTTCTCGCGGGGCTGTACATCGCGCTTCAACTTGCCTTTCCGGCGCTGAACCTGGGGCTTGAATATACCAGCTTCGGGCGGCTGCGGCCGTTGCATACCTCCGCCGTGATCTTCGCCTTTGGCGGCAATGCGCTGATCGCCACCAGCTTTTATGTCGTGCAGCGGACCTGCCGGGCGCGCTTGGCCTTTCCGGCGCTGGCGCGGTTCGTCTTCTGGGGCTATCAGCTTTTCATCGTGCTCGCGGCGACCGGCTATCTGCTGGGCATTACCGAGGGCAAGGAATATGCCGAGCCGGAATGGTATGTCGACCTGTGGCTGACCATCGTCTGGGTCGCCTATCTGGTCGTGTTCGGCGGCACCATCCTGCGCCGCAGCGAACCGCATATCTATGTGGCGAACTGGTTTTACCTGAGTTTCATCCTGACGATCGCGATGCTGCACATCGTCAACAATCTTTCCATGCCGGTCAGCCTGCTCGGTTCCAAGAGCTACAGCGCCTTCGCGGGCGTGCAGGATGCGCTGACGCAGTGGTGGTACGGGCATAATGCGGTCGGTTTCTTCCTGACCGCGGGCTTCCTGGCCATGATGTATTATTTCGTGCCCAAGCAGGCGGAGCGGCCGGTCTATAGCTATCGCCTGTCGATCATCCATTTCTGGTCGCTGATCTTCCTCTATATCTGGGCGGGGCCGCACCATCTCCACTATACCGCGCTGCCCGACTGGGCGCAGACTTTGGGTATGGTCTTCTCGGTCATGTTGTGGATGCCAAGCTGGGGCGGGATGATCAACGGGTTGATGACGCTGAACGGCGCCTGGGACCGCATCCGCACCGATCCGATCATCCGTATGATGGTGATGGCGCTGGCCTTTTACGGCATGAGCACCTTCGAAGGTCCGATGATGTCGGTGAAGGCGGTCAACAGTCTCAGCCATTATACCGACTGGACCATCGGCCATGTGCATAGTGGCGCGCTGGGGTGGAACGGCCTCATCACTTTCGCTTGCCTCTATTATCTGACGCCACGACTGTGGAAGCGCGAGCGGCTGTACAGTCTTCGCCTGGTGAACTGGCACTTCTGGCTGGCGACGCTGGGGATCGTTCTCTACGCCGCGTCGATGTGGGTCGCGGGCATCATGCAGGGGCTGATGTGGCGCGAATATGGCAGCGACGGCTACCTCGTCTACGCCTTCTCCGAAGTGGTGAGCGCCATGTTCCCCATGTACCTGATCCGGGCGGCGGGTGGCCTCATGTACCTGAGCGGCGCGATCATCATGGCCTGGAACATCGGCAAGACCATCGCGGGCAGCCCGCTGCGCGAGGAAAAGCCGATGAACGACGCCGCCTATGACGCCGACGCCGACCGGCCGCTCGTCACCCAGCCTGCCTGAAGGAGTATTCGGACATGGCAAGCAAGACCAAGGGCAAGTTCTTCGACCATGGCAGGCTGGAGCGGAACGTCTCCCTGCTGGGCATCGCATCGCTGATCGCCGTCGCCATCGGCGGCATAGTGGAGATCGCGCCGCTCTTCTGGATCGACAATACGATCGAGAAGGTGGAGGGCGTTCGTCCCTATACGCCGTTGGAACTGGCGGGACGGAATATCTACATCCGCGAGGGCTGCTATAATTGTCATAGCCAGATGATCCGTCCTTTCCGGGACGAGACGGAACGCTACGGCCATTATAGCCTCGCCGCCGAAAGCATGTACGATCATCCCTTCCAGTGGGGATCGAAGCGCACGGGCCCGGACCTCGCCCGCGTGGGCGGCAGATATTCGGATGAATGGCATGTCCAGCATCTGAAAGACCCGCGCGCCGTGGTGCCGGAATCGATCATGCCGGGCTATGCCTTCCTGGCCGAGCGCGAGCTGAAGCTGCCCGACATGCGCAAGGATCTGACCGCGCTCAACGATGTCGGCGTTCCTTACAGCAAGGACGACATCGCCAGGGCCAATGACGACCTGAAAGCCCAGGCCGATCCCGATGCGGACAGCAGCGACCTCGTCAAGCGCTATCCCAAAGCGCAGGCCCGCGATTTCGACGGCGATCCGGCCAAGCTGACCGAGATGGATGCGCTGGTCGCCTATCTCCAGATGCTGGGCACGCTGGTCGATGTGGACAGCGCGAAACCGCAAGAGGTCGAGAGATGAGCTACGACGCCTTGCGGCATTTTGCCGATAGCTGGGGGCTGGTGTTCATGGGGCTGGTCTATGTGACCCTCATCGGCTGGCACTTCCTGCCCCATGGGCGACAGCGCAGCGCGGAAGCCGCGCTCGCCATCTTCGAAGACCAAACGGAGGCCGACCATGGCTGACGAAAAGCGCATCGATCCCGCCACCGGGACGGAGATCAAGCATCATGAATGGGACGGCATCCAGGAACTGGACACGCCGCTGCCGCGCTGGTGGCTCTGGACCTTCTACGCGACGATCCTGTTCGCACTGGGTTATACCATCGCCTATCCGGCCTGGCCGATGATCGACCGGGCGACCGGCGGCATGCTCGGCTGGTCGAGCCGGGGCGCGCTGGACAAGGAACTGGCGGCGCGGGAAAGGCAGATCGCACCGATCCGGCTGGCGATCGCTCAGACGCCGATCACCGCCCTGCCGGGCAAGCCGCAACTGATGCAGGCGGCGGTCGAGGGTGGCCGGGCGGCCTTCCGCGTCCATTGCGTCCAGTGCCATGGATCGGGCGCGGCAGGGTCGAAGGGCTATCCCAACCTCAATGACGACGACTGGCTGTGGGGCGGCGATCTGGCGACGATCGAGAAGACCGTCACCGACGGCATCCGCAACCCGAACCATGATGCCACGCGCCAGTCGCTGATGCCCGCCTTCGGCAAGGATCAGTTGCTGACGGCGGCGCAGGTCGACGATGTGGTGGCGCATGTCCGCACGATCAGCGGGCAGGACCGGCCAAGTGCGGCATCGCGGCGGGGGGACAAGGTCTTTGTCGACAATTGCGCGGTCTGCCACGGCCCGGCGGGCAAGGGCAGCCGGAGCCTGGGCGCGCCCAATCTGACCGATGCCATCTGGCTCTATGGAGGCGATGCAGGGACGATCCGTGAAACCGTCTGGAACAGCCGCCATGGCGTGATGCCGCGCTGGGACGACAAGCTGGACAAGGCGACCATTCGCATGCTGGCGGCCTATGTGCACAGCCTGGGCGGCGGTGAGGCCACCGCCCCGGCAGCAGCGGGGGCGGGCCGCTAAGCCATGCTGATGTCCGGTTCGGCGTCGCTCTATGAAAAGCGCAAGGGCGTCTATCCCAAGGCGGTGGACGGCTTCTACCGCCGCCTGAAATGGGCGATCATGGCGGTGACGCTGGCCATCTATTGGGGCACGCCCTGGCTGCGCTGGGACCGGGGGTCTTATGCGCCCGATCAGGCGGTGCTGGTCGACCTTGCCCATCGCCGCTTCTACATGTTCGCGATCGAGATCTGGCCGCAGGAATTCTATTATGTCGCGGGCCTGCTGATCATGGCGGGGATCGGGCTGTTCCTCGTCACCTCGGCGGTGGGGCGGGCCTGGTGCGGCTATGCCTGTCCGCAAACCGTGTGGACCGATCTCTATCAGCATGTCGAACGCTTCGTCGATGGCGACCGCAATACGCAGTTGAAGCTCGCCAAGGCTCCCTGGGATCCGGCCAAGATCGCCCGGCGAATGTTCAAATGGACGATCTGGCTGGGGATCGCTTTCATAACCGGTGGCGCATGGATATTCTATTTCGCGGACGCTCCGACGCTGCAACGGGAGTTCTGGAGCGGGACCGCCGCGCCGGTCGCCTATGCGACGACTTTCGTGCTGACCGCCACGACCTTCGTGCTGGGCGGGTTCATGCGCGAACAGGTGTGCATCTATATGTGCCCCTGGCCGCGCATACAGACGGCGATGCTGGACGAGAAATCGCTGGTCGTCACCTACAAGAACTGGCGCGGCGAGAAGCGCGGCAGCCTGAAGAAGGCGCAAGCGCATCCGCGGGATTATGGGGACTGCATCGACTGCAACCAGTGCGTCGCGGTCTGCCCGACCGGCATCGATATTCGTGAAGGGCCGCAGATCGGCTGCATCACCTGCGCGCTCTGCATCGACGCCTGCGACAAGGTGATGGCGCAGGTCGGGCGGCCACGTGGCCTGATCGACTATTGCACGCAGGACGATGCGGAAGCGGAGCAGAAAGGCGCGGCGCCGCGCCCGGTGTTGAGGACGCTGCTGCGCCCCCGCACCATCGCCTATTTCGCGGTCTGGGCGGGGATCGGCGCGGCGATGCTGTTCGCGCTCGGCGCGCGCGAGCGGCTGGAAATCAGCGCGCAGCAGGACCGCAACCCGATCTTTGTGCGCCTGTCCGACGGCGCGATCCGCAACGCCTATACGGTCAAGCTGCGCAATATGGAGGCGCGGCCCCGCCAGATGGAGGTCGGCCTCAGCGGCCTGTCCGGCGGCAGGATTTGGACCGATGCGGGATCGCGGGAGACCGCTGCGACAACGGTACGCACGACCGTGCCCGCCGACAGCGTGGCGAAACTGCGCCTCTTCTTGACGCTGCCGTCCGGCGGTCCGGCGCGGCAGGATTTCCGCTTCACCGCGCGCGCCATGGATCGTGAAGGCGGCAGCGCCAGCGAACCCGCCCGATTTGAAAGGCCATGAAGCATGACCCCTCCATCCCCCATCCGCCGCTTCACCGGCTGGCACATGACCGCGATCCTGGTCGCGTTCTTCGCCGTGGTGATCGCGGTCAACATGCTGATGGCGACCATCGCGGTGCGGTCCTTCGGCGGCACCGTGGTCGAAAACAGCTATGTCGCCAGCCAGAAATTCAATGGCTGGCTGGCAGAAGCCCGCGCACAGCGGCGGCTGGGATGGCAGGATAAGGTAACAATGGATGCAGCGCGGCATGTCCGCCTGACCCTGACCGACGCAAAGGGCGCGCCGGTGGCGGGCGGCGGCGTGATGGCGGTCGCGCAGCATCCGCTGGGGCGGGCGCCCGACCTGTCGCTGGCGTTCCACGAAATGGCGCCGGGCGTCTACGCCAGCGACCGCGCCTTGCCCCTGGGCCGCTGGCAAATCCGCTTCGATCTGCGCCTGACCGGGCGCGAGGAACATCTGTTGAGGGAGGTCGACTGATGGCCACGAAAGCGCTGATCCCCGATCCCGTAACGGAGGAGACAGCAGAAAGCCTGTTCGCCGTCCCCGGCATCCATTGCGTCGGCTGCATCGCCAAGATCGAGGAGGGGCTTCCTCGCCAGCCCGGCATAGTGTCGGCGCGGGTCAATATGGGCGCGAAGCGGGTCGCGATCCGGCACGATCCGGCCCTGACACCGCCCGATCTGCGCGCTGCCATCGCCGCTTTGGGGTTCGAGGCGGAGCCGCTGGCCGATGCGGGCCTGGATATCGCGGCAGCCGAAAGCAGGCGGCTGACGCGCGCGCTGGTGGTCGCGGGCTTCGCGGCGATGAACATCATGCTGCTGTCAGTGTCGGTCTGGTCGGGGGCGGCGGGCGCGACGCGGGAGATGTTCCACTGGCTCTCTGCGCTGATCGCCCTGCCGACCGTCGCCTATGCGGGCCAGCCCTTTTTCCGTTCGGCCTGGGCGGCGCTGCGGCAGGGGCGGACGAACATGGACGTGCCGATCAGCATCGGCGTGCTGCTGACGACCGGCATGAGCCTGTATGAAACCGTGACCGGCGGCGCCCATGCCTGGTTCGACGGGGCGGTGATGCTGCTGTTCTTCCTGCTGGCAGGACGTTCGCTCGACAGCATGATGCGTGGGCGGGCGCGAGCGGGGGTGGCGGCGCTGCTCAAGCAGACCGCGCCCGGCGCGCTGGTGCTGGCGGCGGATGGGAGCAGCCGCTGGACCCGCGCCGACGCTCTGCGGGCGGGCATGACGATATTGGTGGCGGCGGGCGAAAGGCTGGCTGCCGATGGGCGCGTGGTGGAGGGTGAAAGCGGCCTCGACATCGCCTTTCTGACCGGAGAAAGCGCCCCGGTGCGCGTGCGTCCCGGAGACAGCGTGCAGGCGGGTGCACTCAACATCGAAGGGCCGATCCGGGTGGCAGTGACGGCGGCGGGCCCCGATACCGTCATTGCCGACATCGCCCGGCTGATGGAGGAGGCGGGGCAGGGCAAGTCGCGCTATGTCCGCCTCGCGGACCGGGCGGCGCGGCTCTATGCGCCCTGCGTCCATCTGCTGGCGGCATTGTCCTTTGCGGGGTGGATGATCGCCGGAGCGGGCGTGCATCAGTCGCTGCTGATCGCGGTCGCCGTGCTGCTGATCACTTGCCCTTGCGCGCTGGGACTGGCGGTGCCGGCGGCGCAGATCGTCGCCTGTGGCGCGCTGATGCGGCGGGGCGTGCTGGTCAAGGACGGGTCGGCGCTGGAACGGCTGGCGGAGGTCAGCGAAGCGGTGTTCGACAAGACCGGCACGCTGACCCTGGGCCGTCCCGTGCCGCAGGGGCTGCGCCGCTTGTGGAGCGACGACCGCTCGATTTTGTTGTCGCTGTCACGGGCCTCGCGCCATCCGCTGAGTGTCGCGCTGCGGCAGGCGCTGGAGGCGAAGGGCGTGACGCCCGCCGCGCTCGACCAGATCCGCGAAGTCGCCGGAGAGGGGGTTTTCGCGGACTATGAAGGGGTATCCGTTTCCCTCGCGCGTCCGCGTAGCCTTATCAACCTGTTCGGGCTGGCGGCAGAATATCGGCGCGGCGATCAGGCCATGCTGCTGAGCTTCACCGATGCCCTGCGGCCCGACGCGGCGGATACGCTGGACGCCCTGCGCGGCATGGGGATGAATGTGCTGATCGCCAGCGGCGACCGCCCCGACGCGCTGGAGGAGATCGCCCGCGAAACCCGCACCACCGCCATCGGCCATCTGCGCCCAGCCGACAAGCTGGCGCTGATCGGCCGGCTGAAGGGCAAGGGGGAAAAGGTGCTGATGATCGGGGACGGGCTGAATGACGGCCCGGCGCTGGCTGCGGGCCATGCCAGCATGGCGCCCGCCTCCGCCAGCGACGCGAGCCAACTCACCGCCGATGCCGTGTTCCTGGGCGACAGGCTGGCGCCCGTGGCGCTCACTGTGCATGTGGCGCGGCGGACGGTCGCCGTGGTGAAGCAGAATTTCGCGCTGGCGATCGGCTATAATGTGCTGGCGGTGCCGCTGGCCATAGCGGGCAAGGTGACGCCGCTGGTTGCGGCGGTCGTCATGTCGACATCTTCGCTGATCGTCATCGCCAACGCCCTGCGTTTGAAAGGAGTCGTGAAATGATCGGTCTCAGCCTGCTCATCCCGATCGCGCTTGGCCTGGGGTTGCTGGGTCTGGCGGCCTTTTTCTGGGCGCTGGGCAATGGCCAGTTCGACGACACCGATGGCGCGGCGGTGCGCATCCTGATCGACGAGGATTGAGGGCGGGCGTCTTTTCGTCCGATTTATCCATGATATACAGGATATTTCGCCAGAAAATCGCCAATAATAAGGCATATTTCCTGACTATCCGCTATTCATAAGTCGGTCTGCGTGCCATGATTTCTCTATCATGGCACGCATGACGAACCCGCCCCCCTTCGCTGATTTCGCCCCCGCCATTCGCGTACAGTCGCCGCTCCGCCACGCCATCACCGCTGCCTATCGTCGCGATGAGGCGCGGTGCATGGCGCCCCTGCTCGAAGCCGCCGCGCTGCCAGACGCCATGCGGCAGGCGGCCCGGGAAACGGCGCGCAGGCTGGTGACGACGCTGCGCGCCAACCGCAATGGCAGCGGAGTCGAGGCGCTGGTGCAGGAATATTCGCTCTCCAGTCAGGAGGGGGTGGCGCTGATGTGTCTCGCTGAAGCGCTGCTGCGCATTCCCGACGATGCGACCCGTGATGCGCTAATCCGCGACAAGATCGCTCACGGCGACTGGGGTGGGCATCTGGGCGGCGGCAAGTCGCTGTTCGTCAATGCGGCGACCTGGGGACTGGTGGTTACGGGGAAGCTGGTCGGCAGCGTGGATGACCGGAGCCTCGGCGCGGCGCTGACCCGGCTGGTGGCGCGTGTGGGCGAGCCGGTTATCCGGCGAGGCGTGGACCTCGCCATGCGGATGATGGGCGAGCAGTTCGTGACCGGCGAGACGATTGCCGAGGCGCTGAAGCGCGCACGGGTACAGGAGGCGAAGGGCTTCCAATACAGTTATGACATGCTGGGCGAGGCGGCGGCGACGGCGGCCGATGCGGCGCGCTATCTGGCCGATTACGCCCAAGCGATCCACGCCATCGGCAGGGCGTCGGACGGGCGCGGCGTCTATGCGGGGCCAGGTATCTCGATCAAGCTGTCGGCGCTGCATCCGCGCTATAGCCGCGCCCAGGCGGAACGGGTCATGGGGGAATTGCTGCCCCGCGTGAAGGAACTGGCGCTGCTGGCCAAGGGCTATGACATCGGCCTCAACATCGATGCGGAGGAAGCGGACCGGCTGGAATTGTCGCTCGACCTGCTGGAGAGCCTGGCGCTGGACCCTGACCTTGCGGACTGGAACGGCCTTGGTTTCGTGGTGCAGGCCTATGGCAAGCGCTGCCCCTTCGTCATCGACTGGATCGTCGATCTGGCGCAGCGGGCCGGGCGGCGGATCATGGTGCGTCTGGTCAAGGGCGCCTATTGGGACGCGGAGATCAAACGGGCGCAGGTCGACGGGCTGGCGGATTTCCCGGTCTATACGCGCAAAGTGCATACGGACGTCGCCTATATCGCCTGCGCGAAGAAGCTGCTGGCGGCGACGGATAAAGTCTTCCCCCAGTTCGCGACGCATAATGCGCAGACTTTGGCGACTATCCATCATCTGGCCGGGCCGGATTTCAGGCTTGGCGACTATGAGTTTCAGTGCCTGCACGGCATGGGCGAGCCGCTCTATGAGCAGGTGGTAGGGAAGGGGAATCTCGACCGCCCCTGCCGCATCTATGCGCCGGTCGGCACGCATGAAACGCTGCTGGCCTATCTGGTGCGGCGCCTGCTGGAAAATGGCGCGAACAGTTCCTTCGTGCACCGCATTGCCGACCCGGCGGTGCCCGTGGAGGAGATGATCGCAGACCCGGTCGAGATGGTGCGGGCGATGCCGCATCCGGGCACGCGGCATCCGGAGATTGCCTTGCCCAGTGAGCTATATCCCGACCGGCGCAATTCCGAAGGGATCGACCTTAGCGATGAGAATGCGCTGGCGGCGGTGACGCAGGCGCTGAAGGAAAGCGTGCAAATCGGTTGGACGGCGGCGGCGTCGGGTGAGGAAGGCACGGCGCGGTTGGTGCTTAACCCAGCCAACCGGCGCGATGTCGTGGGCACGGTGTTCGAGGTGTCGGCAGACTATGCGCGGGATGCGGTTCTTCGCGCTGGCGACAGCGAATGGGCGCAAGTGCCGGTGGAGGAACGGGCCGTGATATTGGAGCGGGCCGCCGACGCGATGCAGGCGCGCATGCCGATCCTGCTGGGCCTGATCGTGCGGGAGGCGGGCAAGTCGCTGCCCAACGCCATAGCCGAGGTGCGGGAGGCGATCGATTTCCTGCGCTATTATGCGGCCCAGGCGCGGGCGGCTTTCGGCCCGGCGCAGGCGGCTTTGGGGCCGGTCGTCTGCATTTCGCCCTGGAATTTCCCGCTGGCGATCTTCACCGGGCAGATCGTGGCGGCGCTGGTCGCGGGCAATCCGGTGCTGGCCAAGCCCGCCGAGGAAACCCCGCTGATCGCGGCAGAGGCGGTGCGGTTGCTGCATGAGGCGGGCGTGCCGGGCGACGCGCTGCAACTGATCCCCGGCGCGGGCGAGATCGGCGCGGCGCTGGTGGCGGCGCCGCAGACCGCCGCGGTGCTGTTCACCGGATCGACCGAGGTGGCGCGGTTGATCCAGCGGCAACTGGCATCCCGCCTCTCCGCATCGGGCAAGCCCATCCCCCTGATCGCGGAGACGGGCGGGCAGAATGCGATGATCGTCGACAGCTCCGCGCTGGCCGAACAGGTGGTGGCGGATGTGATCGCCTCGGCCTTCGACAGCGCGGGGCAGCGCTGTTCGGCGCTGCGCATCCTTTGTTTGCAGGAGGATGTGGCGGACCGGACGCTGGCGATGCTGAAGGGCGCGCTCCGGGAATTGCGCATCGGGTGGACCGACCGGCTGGCGGTCGATATCGGCCCCGTCATCACCGAGGATGCGAAGGCCGGGATCGAGGGGCATATCGCCTCGATGCGCGCTCTGGGCTGCTCCGTGGAGCAGCAAACACTCCCGGACCAAGCGGCGCACGGCAGCTTCGTCCCGCCCACCATCATCGAGATCGACGACATAGCGCAACTCAAGCGCGAGGTTTTCGGGCCGGTGTTGCATGTCATACGCTTTCCCCGCTCCGGGTTGAACGCGTTGATCGATGCGATCAATGCGACCGGCTATGGCTTGACCTTCGGCCTGCACACGCGGTTGGACGACACCATCGCGCAGGTGACCGGGCGGGTTAAGGCGGGCAATCTCTATGTGAACCGCAACGTCATCGGCGCGATCGTCGGGGTGCAGCCCTTTGGCGGGCGCGGCCTGTCGGGTACCGGGCCCAAGGCGGGTGGGCCGCTTTATCTGGGACGGCTGGTGACCACGCCCCCGGTCTTTGCCGAACGGGCGGGTTCGCTCCGGTCGCCGCTCAGCGATTTTGCCGATTGGCTGGCAGCGGAGGGTGAAGCGGAGGCCGCGGCCATTGCGCGGCGCTATGGCGACGCGTCGGCGCTAGGGGTGGAGATGGCGCTGCCGGGGCCGGTGGGGGAGCGCAACCTCTATGCGCTGCATCCGCGTGGGCAGATCGGGATGCGGCCCGCGACGCGGCAGGGGCTGTTGCAGCAGATGGCGGCGATGCTGGCGACTGGCAATCGCGGGGTGTTGCGGGACATGGCGCTGCCGCAGGGGTTGCCTGCGCATATTGCGGCGCATTTCGCGTCACAGGCGGACGGGCCGCTTGGAGCGGTGCTGATTGAGGGGGATGCCGGGCGGATTGGTGCGGTGGTTCAGGAAGTGGCCGACTTGCCGGGGCCGGTCGTCAGCGTCCATGCGGCGGGGGCGGATGGGGGGTATCCGCTCGACTGGCTGCTGGAGGAGGTGTCGACCTCCATCAACACGACGGCTGCCGGGGGTAATGCGAGCCTGATGATGATTGGGTGAGAGGGTAGGCGCAACGTGCTCCTGCCTTCGCTGGAGCACGTTGCGCTTAGGCGTCCTTCAGTAAGCCCGTCACGACCGGCGCGATCTTGCCGACGATCACATTCACCCCGGCCGGATTGGGATGGATGGAATCGGCCTGCATCAGCTTGGGATTCCCGATCACGCCTTCAAGGAAGAAGGGGTAGATCGGCAGGCCGTAATCCTTAGCCAGCCGGGGATAGATGGCGTCGAACTTTGCGCCATAATCCTTGCCCATATTGGGCGCGGCCAGCATGCCGGTGAGCAGCACTGGGATCTGCCGCTGCTTGAGCTGGTCCAACATGGCGCGCAGATTCTTTTCGCTGTCCTCCGGCGCCAGACCGCGCAACATGTCGTTGCCGCCAAGGTCGAGCAGCAGCAGGTCGGGCTTGCGCGGCAGGCCGTCCAGCGTGAAGGCGAGGCGCTGCATGCCCCCCAAAGAGGTTTCGCCTGAAACCCCGGCATTGCGGACCTGAACCGCCAGCCCCTTGGCCTTCAGCGCCTGTTCGAGGCGGAAGGGGAAGCTTTCATTCTGGGCCACGCCATAGCCCGCATAGAGGCTGTCACCGAAGACGAGGACGAGTTTGCCGTCTTCGACCGGGGCGGCGCTATTCTGCGCCTGCGCGGACGGCGCGGCGCTGTTGCTGGCGGCTGGTTCGCCCGAACAGGCGGTGAGCAATTGCACAATCGCTACCGCGCCCACATATATCGACCATCTTCCCGCCTTCATGGGGTT
This sequence comes from Sphingobium sp. TKS, assembly GCF_001563265.1. Classification (NCBI taxonomy): domain Bacteria; kingdom Pseudomonadati; phylum Pseudomonadota; class Alphaproteobacteria; order Sphingomonadales; family Sphingobiaceae; genus Sphingobium; species Sphingobium sp. TKS. The sequence goes on from NZ_CP005084.1 coordinate 108,513, forward strand.
CCTTTCGCTGATGCACGGTTCGTCCTCCCTCGCCCATATCGCGATTGAAGCGCGCAATGTCACCCTCTCGCTCGGCACCCGCGAAGCGCCCACCCAAATATTGAAGGGTATCGACCTTTCCATCCCCAGGGGGGAGAGCCTGGCGATCCTGGGACCATCGGGGTCGGGCAAGTCGTCGCTGATGGCGATCCTGTCGGGGCTGGAGCGTGCGAGCGGTGGCGACGTGCGGGTCGCGGGGATCGATTACGGACCGCTGGACGAAGACGCGCTGGCGCGGGCGAGGCGCGGGCGCGTGGGCATCGTGTTGCAGAGCTTCCACCTGCTGCCGACCATGACGGCGGTGGAAAATGTCGCCGTGCCGCTGGAGCTGGCTGGGTTCGGGGACGCCTTCGCCCGCGCGGCGAACGAGCTGGATGCGGTGGGGCTGGGGCATCGGCTGCATCATTACCCCGCCCAGCTTTCGGGCGGCGAGCAGCAGCGCGTGGCCATTGCCCGCGCCGTCGCGCCAGGACCGGACATCATCTTTGCCGACGAGCCGACCGGCAATCTGGATGGCGCGACCAGCGGGTCGATCGTCGAACTGCTGTTCGCTCGGCGGGAAGCGAACGGCGCGACGCTGGTGATCATCACCCATGATCCTGGGGTGGCTGAACGGTGCGACCGCATCGTGGAAATGCGCGACGGCTTGATCATCGCGGACCGGAGGCCGTGACGGGGCTTGGCGGGCGAGGGGGGCTGGGCTGGCGGGGCTGCTGGCGGATCGCCCGGCGCGACCTGCATCGCGGCTTTCGGGGGCTGCGGCTGCTGTTCATCTGCCTGTTCCTGGGCGTTGCGACGCTGGCGACGATCGGCGGCCTGACCGCCGCGATCACGGGAGAAATTGCGAGCAAGGGGCAGTTGCTGCTGGGCGGCGATGTCGAAGTGGCGATGTCGCAGCGTGAGGCAAGCGCGGCCGAGAAAGCGGCGTTCCGGCGCGAAGGTGTGCTGAGCGAGACTATCAGGCTGCGCGCAATGGCGCAGCGGGTCGGGGAGGGCAAAGGCCCATCCGCCGTGCTGACCGAACTCAAGGGCGTGGACGCGGCCTATCCACTCTACGGCACACTGATGCTGAAAGGCGGGCGGGCAGGGCCGATGCGCGCCGACGAACTGGCGATCGGACAAGCGCTGGCGGACAGGCTGGGCGTCAAGCCGGGCGATGGCTTGCGCTATGGCACGGCGACCTTCCGCATCCGCGACATCATCGCGGACGAGCCCGATCGCGTGGGCGAGGGCTTCACTTTGGGGCCGGTCGCCCTCACGTCGATGGAGGGCATCCGGCGCACCGGCCTCATCCAGCCGGGGAGTCTCTATGAAAGCAAATATCGCATCCGCATGGCGGCGGGCCGGGACGCAGGGGCGGTCGGGGACCGGCTGAAACGCGCCTTTGCGTCCTCCGGCTTCGAGATCAAGGACCGCGACGGGGCAGCGCCGGGGACCAGCCGTTTTCTGGAGCGGATGGGGCAGTTCCTGTCGCTGATCGGCCTCGCCGCGCTTGCCATCGCCGGGATCGGGGTCAGCAACGGCGTCGCCTCCTATCTGACGATCAAGCGCAACGGCATCGCGACGCTGAAGATATTGGGCGCGTCGTCCGCCGACATTGCGCGCATCTATCTGATGCAGATCGGCGCGGTTGCCATGCTGGCGATCGGATGCGGACTGGTGGCGGGAATCGTGCTGCCGCTGGGGCTGGTGGCCGCGATGCGGGATATATTGCCGGTGCAGCCGGGCTTCGCCATTGCTCCCTGGCCGCTCGTCACCAGCGCGCTTTACGGCCTGCTGATCGCCTTCATCTTCACCATGCCGCCGCTGGCGCATGCGCGGACTCTGCCCGCCGCCGCGCTGTTTCGCGAGACGGTGGACAGGCGGCGCGGCTTCGACCGCGCGAGCATGATCGCGGTGGGCACGGCCGGGGCGGCGGCCGTCGCGCTGGCGCTGGGTACGGCGCGGGAGCCGTGGTTCGCGGCGTCGATGCTGGGCGCCGTCGCCGCCGTGCTGGCGCTGCTGACCGGGATCGGGCTGCTGGTCCGGCGCGTGGCGCGCCGGGCACCCGCGCCGCGCCGTCCCCTTGCCCGGTTGGCGGTGGCCAATCTCCATCGGCCGGGCGCGCAGACATCGGCGCTGGTGGTGGCGCTCGGGCTGGGTCTGACGCTGTTCGTGACGCTTGCCGCGATCCAGTCGAGCCTCAGCGCCGAAATCCGCAACACCGTGCCCCGCACCGCGCCCGACCAGTTCGTGCTGGACATCCCCATTGCCGGGAAGGACCGCTTCCTCTCGCTCGTCGCGCAAGAGGCGCCTGGGGCCAAGGTCAATATGGTGCCGACCCTGCGCGGAACGATCGTCGCTTATGGCGGGCAGCGCGTGGCGGACCTCAAGCAACTGCCCGAAGGCGCCTGGTTCCTGCGCGGCGAGCGGGGCGTCACCTATAGCGAGACGCTGCCCGAGGGATCGGAACTGGTGAAGGGGCAATGGTGGCCCCGAAACTATGCCGGGCCGCCGCTGATCTCGCTCGACCGCGAAGCGGCGAAGGTGATGGGCGTTGGCGTCGGGGACCGGCTCACCGTGTCGGTGCTGGGACGCGAGATCGAGGCGCGGATCGCCTCCCTGCGGCAGGTCAACTGGGAGACGATGGGCTTCAACTATATCATGGTTTTTTCGCCCAACACGCTGCGTAGCGCGCCGCACAGCCTGTCAGCGACGATTACGATGAAAGGCGCGTCGGAGGGAGCGATGACCCGTGCGCTGCTGGCGGCCTTCCCCTCGGTGTCGATCATCGCGGTGGGCGAGGTGGTGGCGCAGGTCACTATTCTGCTGGGACAGATGTCGACCGCGATCGTGCTGGCCGGATCGGTCGCGATCCTGGCGGGCATCGCCGTGCTGATCGGCGCGATCGCGGCATCGCGGCAGGCGCGCGCCTATGACAGCGTGATCCTGAAGACGCTCGGCGCGACGCGCGGGCAGATATTGGGCGCGCAGGCGATCGAATATGCGCTGCTCGCCGCGGTATTGGCGCTGGTGGCGCTGGGGTTGGGACTGGCGGCGGCGTGGTTCGTGATCGTGCAGATATTCCAGTTCGGCTGGGCGCCCGATTGGCTGCTGGTGCTGTCGACTTTGGGCGCGGGCGCGGTGCTGACGCTGGGGATCGGGCTGCTGGGCTCGATCCCGTTGATGTCGGTGCGGCCTGCGCGCGCATTACGTGCGCTATAAGGCCGCTTCCTCATTGGCTGAGGCACGCGACCGCCGCTATTCGTCGGGCCAGTAAAGCCGCATGGGGTTGTCGACGAGCAGCTTGCGTTGCAATTCGGCGGTCGGCGCGATGCGGGGATCATGTCGACCAGCGCGCCATCGTCGGGAATCGCCTTTTCCATGTTCGGATGCGGCCAGTCCGTGCCCCACAGCACCCGATCCTGATAATCCGCCACCAGCGGCGCGACCGCATGAGCAAAATCGTCCCAAGGCGCGCCCCGGGGGTCGAGCCGGTCGGGGCAGGTCACCTTGGTCCATATATCATCGCGGCTGTCGAGCAGTCGGCGAAATGCCCGCATATCGGCGCCGTCCGGGGGACGTTATCGGGGTCTTGCCGATATGTTGAAGAAGCCCGGCCTCGACACGCATCTCATGAACAACATCTTCTTCGACACCTGCGTCTATCATCAGCCGGGCATCGACCTGCTGGCGGACGTGATCGACAACAAGAATATCCTGTTCGGATCGGAAATGGTCGGCGCGGTGCGCGGTATTGATCCGACGACGGGCCATTATTTCGACGATACCAAGCGTTATGTCGACGCGCTCGATATCAGCGATGCCGAACGCCACGCCATTTTCGAGGGCAATGCGCGGCGCGTCTTCCCGCGCCTTGCCCGGCGTCGAAGCGCTGCTGGCGCGGCTTGCTTCTGCGGGCATCCCGATGGCGGTGGCGACCTCGACCGAGGCGCCCTATGCCTGTCGACGGCTCGAAAAGGCGGGACTGCTCGATTATTTCGAAGCGGTCGTGACCCGCAACGATGTCCAGTGGCCCAAGCCGCATCCCGAACCCTATCTGCTCGCGGCAAAGCGCTTGGGCGTCGCCGTGACCGAAGCGGTCGCGGTGGAAGACAGCTACGCCGGCGTCCGCTCCGCGGCGGGGGCGGGCATCGCGACGGTGATGGTGCCCGACCTGCTGCCCCCGACGGATGCGGAACGGGCATTGGTCGCGGCGGTGCTGCCCAGCCTGCATGACTTTGCCGCCCTGATCCTGCCCTGATCCGGGCCGTTCGTCCCGCCGCATCCGCCCTTCGTCGCAAAGCCTGTTGCGTCTGTCCTGCTCTTGGAATTGGGGAGCCGATGTGGGACAGCGGGATCTGGATCGCTGACAGGAAGATGCCGGGACGTTATGCCGCTGCCGAGCCGATTGAGGATCTTGCCTTGGGCTTGCGGCGTGGCAAGCATCGCCTTGCCGGGCGCATCGGCGCTGGCCGCCGATCCCGCTCCGTTCGAGCTTGGCGGGCCGGGGCTGCGCATCACGGTCACGCGGGATAGGGACGTGCTGCCGATCGCGCAGGTGCCCAGCCTGGCGGAAGGCGACAAGCTGTCGATCAAGGCCGACTTGCCGGAGGATCAGGGCGCGCGCTTCCTGCTGCTCTCCACTTTCCTGCGCGGGGCGACCAATCCACCGCCCAAGGACTGGATCAGGGCCGCCGAAACCTGGAAAAAGAAAGACAAGGACAACAGCCTGACGCTGACCGTGCCCAAGGGCGCGCGGCAGATGACGCTGTTCATGGTGCCTGACACGGGCGGGGCGGAAGGCACGATCGTCGACGCCGTGCGCGGCAAGCCGGGCGAGTTCATCCGGGCGACGCAGGAATTGAACCAGGCCTCGCTCGACCGCTCACGGCTGGACGCCTTCATGGCGGCGATCCGGGCCCAGGAAAACAGCCATCCCGAATATCTGCGCTCGGTCGCCCCGGCCTTGGCGCGCAGCCTGTCGATGAAGCTCAATGACGAATGCCTGTCCAAGGTGGTCGAGCTTCAGGCGAGCTGTCTGCTCGAAAACCGCGAGCATCTGGTGCTGGCGGACGTCCACAGCAGCTCGATCGCGGAGACGCTGACCGGCACGCCGACCGACCTGGCGCTGCAACTCAGTTCCACGCGGGAGGCGGGCTATGGTTTCTACAGCCCCTATATCGGGGTGGTACGCGACGTGGCGAAAATATTCGGCGCGTTCAGCAATCCGGAATTCGACTATCTGCCGACGCTCAGCATCCGGCGTGACGCAAGCGCCTCCCTGCTGCTCAACAAGGCGCCCTCCTTCCAGAAGCCCAAATCCGTGCTGGTCGTCGGCATGCCCGCGATCGAGGCGGACAGCCCGCCGCGCCTGCGCAGCGCCGCCAATGGCCCGATCTGTGTCGCGCGGCCGGGCGTGGTGCTGCCGGTCGAGGGCGCGCCGCTTATCTATTCGACCGCCTATGCGCGCAATATGACGGTGAAGCTGACGGCGGCAAACGGCGAGACGGTCGACTTGCCCGTCGAGGCGCGGGCGGATCGCGGCGGCTATGTCGTCAGGAGCAGTGACCCGCTACCCGCCGCCTTCCAGGGCACGGTGAAGGGGCATCTCTCCGGCTATTGGGGCTTCGAGCGGTTCGATGGCCCCGATTTCGCGCTGCAATTGCCCGGCGATGCGTCTTGGAAAGTCGCTGGTGAAGCGCAGACGCTGGTCGTCGGGCGCGACAATGCGCTGACGCTGACCGGGGAAGCGCCCGCCTGCGTCGAAGGCGTGATGCTGCGACAGGGCGACGGGGCGCCGCAATCTTTGCCGTGGAAAGTGCAGGGCACCGACGCGCTGACGCTCTCCCTGCCGCTGGCCGATAGCAAGCCCGGCGACATCAGGGTCGAGGTCAAATATCAGGGTAGGGCGGAGCCCTCCATGCTGTCGCTCAAGGCCTACGCCCAGGCGAGCCGGCTGGACGGCCTCGGCCTGCATGCGGGGGACAATAGCGCGATTCTCTCGGGCCAGCGGCTGGATCAGGTCGCCGGCGTCGAGCTGTCCGGCATGACCCTGCAACCCGATGGACTGACGCGTGACGGGTCGGTGGACCGGCTGCGCCTGGTGGCGAAGGGCGATGGCGCGGCACTCAAGGCAGGAGATCGGGTGACGGCACGGATCGGGCTGAAGGACGGGCGTTCAGTCAATCTTGCCGCGACGGTCGAGGAGACGCGGCCCCGCGTGACGCTGCTCGGCAAGAGCGTTTCGCCCGGCGCGACGAACGAAGCGCATCCTTTGCAACTGCCGGGAGACGCTCTGTTGCCGGATGATGGGCGGTTGGTCTTTTCTGTGCGGGCGGATCAGGGCGTGGCGTTTCGGCCCGATGATGCGCTGGAGGTCGTTTCGGCGGACGGCGCGAAGTCGGTCAGACTGGCCAGCGCCAATGGGCTCCGTCTCTCTGGCCCGGATGTGATGGTGGCGACGCTCGACCCGGGGATATTGGCGCCTGTGTCGGGGCCGCTGCGCTTCCGGCTGCTCCGGGAAGGCGGGTCGAGCGATTGGCAGCCTCTGGTGACGCTGGCGCGGTTGCCGCATATCGAGAATGTCCTTTGCGAGGCGCAAGATTGCACGATCAAGGGGCGCGATCTGTTCCTGATCGATGCCGTGGACGGCACGCCGGACTTTGAAAAGCCAACGGTGGTCGCTCAGGGCTTTACCGGGTCAAAGCTGGCAGTCCCGGCGCCCCGGAACGGCAAACTCTACATCCGCCTGCGCGACGCGCAGGATCAGGTGGTCGTGCTGAATGTGAGTTGATAGCCTGCCTTTCTGAATTGTCTTGCGCGTTTCTCCTTCTATTGACCTGTGCACCTGCTTTCGTAGGAGCGCAGGTTCCGAATGTTTTCCCCGGCCGCTTGCCAAGCTGATGCATCGCTTCCCCTAAGAATGATGCGTTCGACCGCTGGATGCAGGTTGCCGATCTTGACTATATCCTTTCCCTGGTTGCGGCGCAGGCCGTGATCGCGGAAAATAGCATAGGATTGCCGCTCTGATATGACCGATGCTCTGCCTGCCCGGAAGATTGGACCTCATACAGTTTCTGCCATTGGTCTTGGCTGCATGAATTTGAGCCATGCCTATCTGCCCCGGCCCGAGCCGGAACAGGCGGAGCGGCTGCTGCTTCATGCGCTGGATAGGGGGGTGACCTTTTTCGATACGGCGGCGCTCTACGGCTTCGGCGCCAATGAGGAACTGGTTGGCCGTACCCTGATGCACCGCCGGACCGAATTCACTCTGGCGAGCAAATGCGTGCTGGGGGAGATCGACGGCAAGCGTGGCCTCGACGGCTCGCCCGCCGCGATTGGCCGGGTGCTGGAAGATTCGCTCCGGCGGTTGAAGACCGATCATATCGATCTCTACTATCTCCATCGGCTGGATGCGAAGGTGCCGATCGAGGAGTCGGTGGGCGCTCTGGTCCGCGCGGTGGAGGCGGGGAAGATCGGCGCCATCGGCCTGTCGGAAATGTCGGCTGCAACCCTGCGTCGTGCCCATGCCGTTCACCCGATCGCGGCGATGCAAACGGAATATTCGCCCTGGAGCCGGAATGCCGAACTGGCGGTGCTGGATGCCTGTGCGGAACTGGGCGCGGCTTTCGTGGCCTTCTCACCCCTCGCTCGCGGCCTGCTGGCCGGCAATGTCGGGCTTGAAGGCGTACCCAAGGGCGACATTCGCGGCGCGATGCCCCGGTTCCAATCCCCACATCTGGAGGCGAATCTGGCGCTGGCGGGCAGGCTTAAGGCGCTGGCGGATGAAGCGGGCTGCACGGCGGCGCAACTCTGCCTGGCTTGGTTGCTGTCGCGGCGGGATTTTGTCGTGCCGATTCCGGGGACGACGAGCGTCGCGCATCTGGATGAGGATCTGGTGACGCTCTCACTCGACCTGCCTGACGATCTGTTCGCGGGGGTGGACGCGATCTTCACGTTCGAGGCGGTTTCCGGCGCACGGTATCCCAAGGATGCCCAGGCACAGATCGACACGGAAACCTGGGCCGGTGAGCCGTTGGCCTGAGCGGCGCAAGGAGCGTTGGGCCGGTCTTTTCCCTTTGGTTTGAAGGAAATTTCCGAAAATCCTATTTTTCCTGTTGACCGACTCATTCGACGCGCCTAGATGCCACTCCACCGACGCGGTGATGCCCTCCGGTTTTCGCTGCGATCGGTCGCCAGTATCAAGGATGGCCAAATCCTCGCACGAAAGTTCGAGGAAGATTGGTTGTCCGCTTCTGATTTTGGTGTGTTCTTTGACATTGTTAGTATGATGAAGGGACATGTGGGCGGCGGCTCCGGGTCTTGGCGGCTTTCAGGCGCTGGGTACTCGGTTAAATTTGGCCAGACCTCACAATGTCCTTACGTAACCATGTAAGTAAATTTGTGCAGGAATGGCTCCTGAAAATGAGCGGTTCATGTTTGGGCTTATTCCGCCTGGATATGGATCGGACATCAAACTTGAGAGTTTGATCCTGGCTCAGAACGAACGCTGGCGGCATGCCTAATACATGCAAGTCGAACGAGATCCTTCGGGGTCTAGTGGCGCACGGGTGCGTAACGCGTGGGAATCTGCCCTTGGGTTCGGAATAACGTTTGGAAACGAACGCTAATACCGGATGATGACGAAAGTCCAAAGATTTATCGCCCAGGGATGAGCCCGCGTAGGATTAGCTAGTTGGTGAGGTAAAGGCTCACCAAGGCGACGATCCTTAGCTGGTCTGAGAGGATGATCAGCCACACTGGGACTGAGACACGGCCCAGACTCCTACGGGAGGCAGCAGTAGGGAATATTGGACAATGGGGGCAACCCTGATCCAGCAATGCCGCGTGAGTGATGAAGGCCTTAGGGTTGTAAAGCTCTTTTACCCGGGATGATAATGACAGTACCGGGAGAATAAGCCCCGGCTAACTCCGTGCCAGCAGCCGCGGTAATACGGAGGGGGCTAG